>JALURF010000148.1:3273-9176 GCA_027017165.1 Thermofilaceae archaeon | reverse complement strand
GAAGAAATGCTATCTAGCATATAACGATAACCATTTTCCTAAAATTTTAAATGAATATTTTTCTAAAATATACGAGTAAATAATAGTTAAGGGACACATTGGATAGAATGATTTTTTAGGAGAAAACGTATATTAGGGGTATAAAACTCGGAGTTTAGAACATGAGGAAAATCCTATACCTCACGCTGATACTCCTCTTTTTAATATTTGCTATAGCCCTAGGCTATACGTACAGGAGAAGCCTATACTCTGTGAGGAATAGAATTCCATCAATAATAGCTGATGAAACTATTCAAGCATCTATAGCTATGGTGGTTAACGCGCCTCTTTCCCTGGCAATTTACCGCAAACAGGGTTTATCGCTCAAAATTTTATTCCCGGGACTTGCGAGTATTTTTTTAGATTTGGACCATATACTACAAGCGGGTACTTTAGACCCCTACCTAATACTTTTGGAAATACACCGTTTCCCCACGCATAGTCTAACATTCGCTACTCTACTAGGATTTACAATATTCGCTATACTCAGGGATATAGAAATTTCATGGATGATCTCCACCGGAATAGCGGCTCACGTTCTTTTCGATGCGGCTTCAGGAGGAGAAATCAAAATTCTCTACCCATTTCTAGCTATAGACGCTAATAATCCATCTCAGAGACTCCCCTTTTATACCTTAATTGGGGCATACGCATTCATATTAACCATTTCGTCTATTATAGTTTTGAGGGGGAAATTGGCGTCTAGTCTCGAACATCGGACAGAACCCCCTGCTCTCGAGGAAAAAAGAACTGGTTATAGAAAGTATATTTCAAAAGAAGGAATGGCGGCCATCCTCATACCGCTTCTCATAAGACTTTTAATGGAGATTTCAACGCCCTATCCGGTGGGCTTTGAGACCACGATATACGCGGCTATGATAAAAGCCGGAGCATTGTTAGAGGAGCAGGTAACAGGACTCCCCTTGGGAGAGCTCACCGTTATAGACCTAGCATTAAGAGCAGTCTTCCCATGTGCGGTATTTAATCTATTAAGCATGATACTCGGCTTAAACCCTGTCGTAATGATCAAGCTCATAGTTGCGGGATTGGCGGGGTTCGTAGGATATGCTTCATATAGATTTGCTAGGAGATACTTACAGCTCTCCAGAACTTCCAGCTTAATGGCTTCTCTTATCGCTACTCTCCACCCCATGGGGTTTAGAGTGCTTTGGGATTTCCATAGAAATGCTATGGCTTTAGGCCTCGTACTTCTAGCTTTCTCCTATCTCCGAGAACCTGAATTCCGAACTTTTGTGCTCTCGCTAGTACTGGCTTTATTTGCCTCTCTATCACACCAGTTCGTAGCGTTGCTCGCCGTCGCCACCTATACCACTTACCTAGTTTACGTTATCTTAAAGACTAGGAAATGGGACCGCGCGGCGGCTCTAGCTCTGGGATTAGTACCGATCGCAATTGTAGGTTATATATATTTAATAATGTATTTTGGCGGATATCTGCGACTATGGAACTCGGTGATACATTTCAAATCGTTCTTCTACAGCTATCCTTTCACAGATGTAGATGTTAAAATTGCAATGCTACTGTCCTATCTACTCTATTTACCGCTCTTCATATTCATGGGTAGAAAGGGCTATAAAAACGATCCAATACTAACTACATGGCTAGTTTTCATAACGACGGTATGGTTCTCCGGGATCCTATTTACCGAAGCGCTCCCCTATCCTCACCGTTGGTCCTATATGGCTATATACCCGCTGGCTATGTACGTCGCGCGGAGATATTCCACGATTAAACCGGAGAAACAGAAAAAGATTTTAAAAACGGTTTTAGCTATAGCTCTAGTCTTCCACTTCGTATGGTTCGTTTCAGGAATGATAATCTTACCTAGTGTCAGGATAGTTAATAGCCCGCCCTTAGTAGCTTTCGGCGTTATACTTCCGGGAAGCACGTACTACAGTTCTATACCAATACAGTTTTGTCCCGACTTAGTAAAACTGGTCAACGAGATAGATGACATGGGTTTTGAAAGAATAGGAGCTCACCGCAGTATATTCTTCCTCCTCTACACGTACTACGATGGAGAAGTCGAACTCGTATATAACGGCCTAGGAATAGGAATACCTTATAAACACACGCTTCGCGACGCAGTACTGTGGTTCTCGCCTAAGGCACATCAGGAGTTGTTCTGGTGGTATGAGAAACCGGAGAGTTTAGAAGTATACGTAGAGCAGGGAAATATGGCTATATACAGTTATAAAGATTAGTAGGCTTTAGCTACGTACACCAAATATCTAGCTGGCTGTCCACACCAAACACACTTTCCATAATCTCCTTCTTCAAAATCTAGAGAAGTCCCTCTAACCTTAGCTCCGTTAGTCGCCTCTCTCATATCCTCCGCGCACTCTTCTCTACCGCAGAAGGATATTTTGACTATTTTACCCTCTTTTATCGCCTTTACCAGTTCTTTTTTAGAACTTGCAGATACTATATTTTCCTCGAAAAACTTCTTAGCTCTATTCTTCAAATTGTCGAGTATTTCCTCCGCCAATTCGTAAATCCTATCAACTACTTCATCGTCGGGGACTTTCTCGCGCTTTTTAAGGTCTCTTCTGAATATAGTCACGAAGCCCTGTTCGACTTCTCTACGTCCTATCTCAAGCCTTATCGGCACACCTTTAAGCTCCCAATCGTTAAACTTCCATCCCGGAGTTTTATCTCTAGTATCCACCAGTACTCTAATATTCCTCCTCTTGAGCTTGAGGTAGAAACGCCTACACTTCCTCATAACCAGCTTCTTCTCTTCCTCATCGTAGTATATCGGTATTATAACCACCTGTACCGGGGCTACTCTAAAAGGTAACACTAGTCCTTTATCGTCGCCGTGAATAGCCACCAACGCGGCGAGTATACGCCATACTCCCGGACCGTAGCACGTCTGCCAGACATACCTCTCCTTACCATTTTTATCCATAAAGGTTATGCCGAAAGCCTTGGCGAACCTCTGTCCGAGATCGTGAGTAGAGGATATCTGTAATACCCGTCCGTCGGGCATCAAGGTATCGGCGGCGTAGGTATCCTCCGCTCCTTTGAATTTATCCCATGGAGGTCTCTTCAAAAAGAGGAAAGGTATACCTAACTGTTCCCATATAACCTTGCGAGAGTTTTCCATATCTTCTCTAACCTGCCTTAAAGCCTGTCTATGCGTTGCAAAAGCGTCGTGAGCTTCGATCCATAGGAATTCTCTACCCCTAATGAAAGGTCTAGTGGTTTTCTCGTATCGGTACACGCTTACACTCTGGTATAGTTTTAGAGGCAAATCTCTCCAGCTAGTAATCCAGAGGGCATACATCTGGTAGAAAGCGGTCTCAGACGTTGGTCTAAGAGCTAATCTTCGCTCGAGTTTATCGTCTCCGGCCTCCGTAACCCAGAAAACCTCCGGCTTAAAGCCCTCTACGTGTTCTTTTTCTTTCTCAAAGTTCTCCTCCGGTATGACGAGAGGGAAAAGCACGGGCTCATGGCCAGTACGCTCTAACTCCTGCTCGAAGAGCCTATAGATCTCTCTTATAATCCTCATAGCCCACGGCATATGCACTATAAAACCTTGAACGTTGTATCTCTGGTCCGCCAGGCCAGCTTTTGTAACTACTTGAGTAAACCACTCTGAGAAATTCTCTTTCTTCTTTACAGTAATACCTATAATTTTTTCAGACATAGAATCTCACCTATAACTAGAACTAGGAGAAATAAGCAAAATATCGCAGTTTTATTGAGGAAGGTAGCCACCCAAAGGCAGCACCTTATGTATATGAAGTATAATAGTATTTAAGACTTGTGCCTTTAAACTATTCTTCTCCCGAACCCGCTGGTATTAGGACTGTTATCGTAAACCTCTAACACGTGGAATATGTAAACTGGACGATTCTCCCTATACTCGGGAGGCGTGTAGTGATAGGCGTCATGTATCAGCGTAACAAAGCGATGATATAGATCATCTAAGTGTACAGAGACTTTCACCCGTATCTCGTAGCTGATCGACGGAGGCTGGAAATATACCAGACAAGCATTTTTATTCCTTTGTAGCAGATTCCAGGTGTGTTTAGAGGAGTGGGGGAGCCTTTTCGCGAGCTCTATACTAGAAAGTTTCTTAAAATCCATTACCTCTACGGCTTTTCTACGTTCCAAATAGATGTATTTTAAAAGCAGTTTTAACCCCCTCTTTGCATGTTCACGATAAAGTTGGTTTAAAGCCGTCTTATCATGCCTTATTTTCTCATATTTCTCATCAGTCTTTTTTAGATGCTCCTCAAATACTTCTGCATATTCTTTCAGATATTCTTCTTTAACGATATAGCCAACTCCAATCACTTTACCGTTAACTTCAACTCCTCCACGCTCGTCGACTGCAGCCGTGCAGAGGACAGGATTATGTCTGGTAAATTCGAGAAAAAACTCCGGACCTCCTTTAATTTCGCCTTTTAAAATCTTCTCAAGCAATCTCCTTCTAGCATAGTAGTTCCAGTTTAAAAACTCCTCCGGAAGTACTGCCATAGAGTTCAAAACTACGTAGATTAAAATAAAAATAACCGCCTCTAAACTTGCGGTAAACCCGTTGAATGCTATTTTTCAATTGCAGAAGAGAAATCAATACTGCTCATCGTCTTAACGTAGTTTAATGCCTTCTTTCGCAAATTTTCATCATCCGTAACCAAGATAAAATCATATTTCTTAGCTAAAGCTAAGTAAGATGCATCGTATACGGTTAACTTCTCTTTAGAGGCTATCTCAAATACTTCTCTCTCTAAACCCCTTATAGAAAGAATATTTACCACATTAAATAGATCACTTATTATCCCTATGAATTCCAGCGCAGAATCTTTATCAAATCTTTTTAACAACTTATACTCCTTCCATACAGCGCTGATGGATTCATACAAGGCTAAGTCTAACGTCGAACCAGCGACGAATACCTTAACCTTCCCTCTCTTAACTAGGTTTACGATAGAACTTGCATCAAATAGATACACGGTTATTTCCTCTCCCTATCTTCGCGTATAATCCTTGCGATTTCTTCATCGGGAATTTCTGGAAGCTTTCTACTAAGTTTTTTAGCTCTCTTCTCAATATCTTCTAGAATACGTTTTTTAACTTCCTCCTCTAGAGCCTTTCTAATAATTGGTCCAGGCTTAATACCGTATTCATCAAGCAATTTCTTTAATCTACGCGGAATTTTTGCAGAAACAGTGACATACTCCATGATTCCACAATACTACCTTAAATAGGTTTACCAATATAAGGTTTACCTATTTCACATCACTAGGTAACTTCGAGACGCAATAGTGTTAAACTATTATTAATTTCGATGAGATATCTACTTGATAAAATGTTCCAGTACGAGCTTGAACCCTTGCTTGAGTGTACGATAAAAAATAGAATTAACAGGTTTGTAGTGCTAGTGGAGGTAAACGGTGCGCCCAGAAGAGCGCGCATAACTAATACTGGCCGACTTCTAGAGCTACTGGTTGAGGGGAGAAAGGGGTATTGTATTTGGAAGAAAACTCCTAAAACCGATTGTATCCTCGTAGGCGTGGACGTAGGGCTTAAGGATAGAGCAGCCCTTATAGATACTAAAATTCAAGAAGAAGTTTTCTATACTGCAGCTAAAAAAGGAGTATTTAAATGGTTAAAGAACTGCGATATCGTAAAGAAATATCCGCTCTTCGAAAATTTGAGATTCGATTTTATGGTGAAATGCGGAGCATCTCTCGGTTTTATAGAGATGAAAAGCGCCGTACTATTATTTGATGGAATTTATGCTGGTTATCCTGATTGTAAAAGCGATAGAGGGAGGAGGCATATAGAAAAACTGATAAAGCTCAGAGAAAGAAAGTTTAGGAGTATAATAG
>JALURF010000148.1:0-3263 GCA_027017165.1 Thermofilaceae archaeon | reverse complement strand
ACTTAAAAAAGCTCAAAAATCCGGCGTTGAAATCTACGCTTTTAAACTGGCTTTACTTCCCTTACAGAATTTAGTAGAAATAGAAGATAATAATTTGAGAGTCGTTTTAGATTAGAAGAACCCTATTGCTCTAACGCCGTTTCTCCTAATCCATTCCTCCGATTTCTTAATCATATATGCGGCTATCGCGAGCATAATAATAGTCTCTACGAGGGATATAGCTAGAGCCTCTAGTAACATGTAGGGCTGAGCTCCCGAAGCCCCTATTTTAGCCAAGTGAGCGGAAGCCATGTAGGGTATACAAAGGAAGGGTATGGCGAGGAAGTTCGGCACTTTCTCCAAAGGTATCATCAACAGCCCTATCACAGCGAAATTTATTATTTCCAGCATATTGTGGGGTACGCTGGTTCTTACAGAAATAGCGGCTATAGTTACTCCGTAAGCCAATCCCTGTAGAGCTAGAGTTATAAATGATAACGCTAACAGATAGGAGTCGTTTACCGACCACACATTCGTCTTAAATACTCCGTTAAGAATAGCCGATATGAAGAATAGAGTTACGAAAATCACGCTAAAGCTTGTCACTACTCTGCCCAGTATAACCTTGAACGGTGAAATATTTCTTATAATATGCTCTTCTATCATTCCTATAGATATGAAAAAGTTCATCCAAGCCCCTATTAATGATGAACACTCGGATATCACGTTCCAAGCAACTATAACCCAGAAAGCCGATTTAACAGCTAATCCTAGGTACTCCTTAGGCACGAAGAGAAGAGCGCCGAGCACAAAGAGGAATATCCAAGCCGTCACAGCTAATGTGTAATTTAGGAAAGACCATCTATACCTCCAAAGCCTTAAGGTGTGCAACCAGAGTATAGCTTTAATTCTCGTCAAAACCATCTAGATCGCCCCCTTCTTCATAGCTTTTTTCTCACCATACCCCACGAGGAGATAGGCTAGAGAATTGTAAATAAGGGCTATCCCTAACAGTATTCCTATGAGGAAAGTTATCGGCGCAAGTGGGGGAGCTCCTACTATAGCGGCTAGTCTAGCTAGCTCCACCGTATAGGTCGTGGGCAGGATTTGAGAAATAAGCCTAGCCCAATAGGGCAACAGGTAGGCCGGGTAGAAAGCGCCGGAGAATAGGAGTATGAGGGGGTTTAGCCAGCTCAACACGTTGGTTTCCTCTTCAATAGTTATGAGGAAGGACGCGAAGAGAGCTGAAAAACCGAGCAACGGTATCATACCGACTGTCGCGGCTAGGGCTAGAATTCCTATCTTTACTAAACCATTGGAAACGCCCTCTATCAACATGATCAAGGGAGCGAATTCCGCTAATTGTATGAGCACTCCGAGCATATACCTGGGGATAAACGAGAATACAAGCGTCGTGGACATTCTGTTAGGAGACAATAACATGTAGGGTAGCGTGCCAGACCACTTATACCATAGTATACTGCCGCCGACGCCCCACATTACGCTAAGCGCGGACATAGCGATGAGAGTAGAAGCTACATAGTAGACGACGGGATCTACATCCATTCGAACGTTTTGTCTAAAAGCGCTGGGGCTTCCGAAAAGGTATCCCATACCCAGTATCAGCGCTAGCATGAGGTAGGGCCATAGGAACATGGCTAGGAAAGTGGCTCTATTGTTTTTATAAAAATAGATTTCAAGAGTAAAACCGGATTTCAATAGCGTTTTTAAACTCATAGCAACCGCCTAGAAACCTGTTTTACCGGTAAGCTTTATGAAAACGTCTTCAAGTGTCGGCTCTTTAATCTCAACTCTCCTCACGCTACACTTATGCTCGTGCAGCACTCTGAGAGCTTTAGAAGTTGCCTCGCCTGCATCTCCTGGGGGAACTACGACTTTTACTCTATATCCTCCATTCTCAGCGAATATCGTAGAGGGATATCCCGTGGCTTCTCTCAACTTCAATACGAGGGTTTCCTGGGGGATTCCTGCTGGTAAAAATGTGAAAATCTCTAAGGATACGCTATCGGCGACTCTCTGCTTAAGCCTCTCCACGGTGTCGAGAGCTATTATCTCACCTTCATTTATTATAGCCACCCTATCGCACACCATTTCCGCCTCAAACATATTATGAGTTGTAACTAGCACGGTTTTACCGTCTTCGTGGGCTATTTTAACTAGCATCTCTCTGAGCATTCTAGCTGATGGAGGATCTAAGCCCAGCGTAGGCTCGTCTAGGATAACCACTTGAGGATCTATAAGGAGCGCCCGCGCCAAGCTCAAACGAGCTTTCATGCCGAGAGAATATTCCTCATAAAGCTTATCCGTGACTTCTAACTGTTTCAACCCTACGAGCTCTAGCAACTTTTCAACTCTATTCTTTAAATACTCCCCATTTAACCCGTATAACATACCGAAATACGTTAAGTTCTCCCGCCCGGTGAGCTTCCAGAAGAAGCCTTTCTCTACTGAGAGAGAGACTCCTATAACCTTCCTAACTTCAGCCGCTTCTTTTACTACATCATAGCCCAGTACTCTAGCTTCTCCACCATCTGGCAGGAGCAGAGTGCTAAGTATTTTAACAGTGGTAGTTTTGCCAGCGCCGTTAGGACCTAAAAGACCGAAAACCTCGCCCTTTTTAACGTCGAACGAAATCCCTTTTAACGCGTGGACTACCTTCTTCTCTCTCTTAAAAAGCCCTTTTCTGAGATATGTCGTATAGTTCTTCACTAGATCCTTGACGATTATGGTTTCCTTCACTTCATCTTCACCTAAACTCATTTTTTCTTGAGTTAAAGTTAAATTTTTCTGATTTAAACTCAATAATCAACCCCCTTATAAACTTTACGCACAGCCTAATCCGCATCATCGATTTTCACGACTTCACCTACTTCTGCCTTCTCACTCACCCTCAAAGATTCCGAATAGTATATCTTCCTAATTTTACAATTCTCTCCAATAACGGCTATTCGAGCCCTAAGCTCGTCACACTCCACGTTTTCCAACATAGCTTTTAAAGCCTCGATCTTTCCAGCCTTTAAGACTCCCTTATACTTCCTCCCTACAACTACTTTTATCGGCCCCAGTTCGACGTGAAGCCAACCCATTGAAAACCTCCGTCGCCTAGACTTACTCCTCACCTCGATAAAATCGGTTTTTATAGAATTCACCTCAGATTCTCCGACAACCTCGAGCTCTACTTTCGAAGCTTGAACCCGGGAAGCTTTGAATAAGCCGTTAACCCTAAAAGTCTCGAATACGCCTTCATTGAAGAGGGCGGAACC
>JALURF010000147.1 GCA_027017165.1 Thermofilaceae archaeon | reverse complement strand
GAAGAAGGTTTTCCATTAAAAGATTTTACCAGAATTTTAGATTCATTTTAGCGAGTTTTAGAGGAGGAAAACGTGGCTTTACTTGGAGGAGATTTCAAAGTAATGCCCAGCGGCAAGCTAGACCGTATAGTGATTTCAACGACCGGGATAGGAATCGCGGAGAAGGTTATAACCGATACAGGACTAAAAGTCGGCGACAAAATCTTGATAAACGGGGGAATAGGAGAACACGGAGCCACCATAATGGCGGCTCAAGCCGGGCTAGATGTAGAGTCCGGTAGTCTTAGCTCGGATGTTCAGCCGCTGACTCAAATTATGCAAGCCGCTATCGAGAATGGAGAAGTGCACGCGGCTAAGGATTTAACTAGAGGAGGTCTAGCTTCAGCGCTAAATGATTTCGCTGTAAAAAACAGAGTCTCAATATACGTTTATGAGGATAAAATACCGATTAAAGAGGAGGTTTTAGCCTATTCTGAGATGTTGGGAGTAGACCCCCTCGTCTTAGCTTGTGAAGGCAGAGTTATCGTAGCAGCGCCGCCTGAAGACGCCGAGAGAATCGTTAAAATATGGAGGAGTATGGGGTTTAAACGAGCGGAAATTATCGGAGAAGTTACTCTTGAACGCCCGGGCTACGTCCTGCTAGAAACTCTGGCCGGGGGCATAAGAATAATTGAAAAACCAACGGGAGAAATTGTACCTAGGATATGCTAGAGTGAGTACTATGAGTTTAAAGAACTTATTTTTACGAGATAAGAAAGTAGCCTTAGAGATAGCCTCCGATATCAAGAAGATAGCCGAGAAGATAGGGGAAGAGATAAAGATAATGCACGTATGTGGAACTCACGAACACACAGTAACATATTACGGTTTGAGAAGTCTACTCCCCGAAAATATCAAAGTTATAGCTGGGCCGGGATGTCCCGTCTGCGTCGTACCTGCAAAAGAAATAGATGAAGCGATTAAACTCGCCATGGAAGGGATAAAAGTCTACACTTATGGAGATATGTACAGAGTTCCGGGGTCTAAGAAAAGTCTTGCTGACGCAAAGGCCGAGGGCGGAGAAGTCCGAGTTGTGTATAGCGTTGGAGACGCCGTTAAACTAGCAAAATTCGAAAAGAGAGAAGCTGTTTTCTTCTCAGTAGGCTTTGAAACTACGGCCCCGATACCGGCGGCTTACATATGTAGCAGAAATATACCCGAGAATATGACTTTCCTCGTAAGCCATAGACTCACCGTTCCGGCTCTTAAATACGTCTTGGACGACCCAGAGATACCGTTGAATGGGGTAATAGCTCCGGGACATGTTTCAGCTATAATGGGAGCGTCTTCTTGGAGCTTTGTCGCCGAGGAATACGGTATACCAGTTGTGGTGGCTGGCTTCGAGCCTATAGATTTCCTGATGGCGGTGAATATTATACTGAGGCAGATTTACAGGGGAGAGGCGAAGATAATCAACGAGTATACTAGAGTCGTAAAATGGGAGGGAAATCTTAATGCCAAAAAGTTGATGTATAAAGCCTTTGAAGCGGTAGATGGAGAGTGGAGAGGTATAGGAGTGCTGCCGCGTAGCGTTTTCACATTAACCGAGGACTATAAAATCTACGATGCGAGGAGGAGATATGATATACGCGTGGAGGAAGCCGTAGACTTTCCGCCTCACTGTAAATGCGCAGATATTATCCTGGGTAAAGCTATTCCAACGGATTGTCCGATGTTTCTTAAAGCATGTACGCCTAGCAGGCCTTACGGCCCATGCATGGTTTCGAGCGAGGGTACTTGTTCTATATGGGCTAAATATGGGGGATACAGTGTAGTTAAGAGAAGCGCTAAGTAGTTTTATCCCTCCGTCACAGGGAACAGAGAAAAAGATACTCCTAGAACAGCCTTTACCTCCCTAAGCTCTGTAAGGAGTTTCTTTAATCTTTCAACGCTTCCCACGATGCTAATGATCTCCAAACAGAGTTTCTCGCTTAAATGAACGTGTATGGTTGCTTTTATAATATCTGAGAAATCGTGTTGTATATGAGTGATTTTCCTAACAGCTTCTCCTCTTTCATGATCATAAATTAAAGTTATAGAACCCGAAACGAGCCCTTCTCCGAGCATCCACTGAGTAGCGGAAATGTAGGACACTATGGCGTTAGAAATTACTTTAGACCGATTATGAGCACCCATTTTTTCCATAACTTTATCTAAGTCTTTTAAAACTTCTTCAGGAAGAGTTATGCTTATCCTTTTAACTTTACCCACTCTCCTACACCATATTGAAGGAAAGTTACACCAATAAAACCATTACGACGATTACTGAGAAATTTTCCTCCTCAACCATCCCGTCTTCTCTAAGATTTTAGCTATTCGCTCAAGGTCTTCTCCTTTCAAATCTTCATAAATCAGTTTAAGTATATCGTAAATCTCGCTCAGAGAACGTCTGCCGTCTACAAAGTAGTAGAAGAAATCTACAATAAATCCTCTCTTTTTCTCAATTATTTTCTCAAGCCACCACTCCCTATCTTTCCCTTTCAAATTTTTGTAGATATCGTATATTCTCACAATGCTCCTCTTCGTTCTTTCATAAACGTCTACGTTATTAAGGACGGGTTCTTCTTCATCTTTTAGATACCAGTTTTCTTCTATTTCCTTCTTAATTCTGTAACCACCTTCTCTTACTCTCTTATAACACTCTCTGAGCTTTAGGCGCTGATCTTCGGTTAAGCTCAAGATTGATAGCGAATTGATAGCCTCGGCGTACATCCGCGATAGCATATCAACTTTTTTAGAGGCGTACCACTTAGGCTTTCCCACAAGCTTCTTAGCGTTATCCCATAAAGAGCTTAGCGCAGAGCTATAAATCGCTTGTAAACATTCATCAAAAAACTCTTTTTCCATCCTAGATACCACATAAGCGAGAGTTAAGGCTGCAGTACCGACAACTTTCAACAAGCCCGGATCTATATTATCTATAATATCCAAATCTGAATGATAGTACTTATCGGGCCACTCGATAAACGCCGTAGCTGGGATTTTCCTATATGGATCAACGAAAATATGATGATCACTCCCTCCCTCATAGCCCACTAGTTTAAACCTTAGCAAGGGAAGAGTTTCCGGTCTCGCGTAAGCCTTAGGCCCCTCTACTACTTTCTCGAAAATATAATGGGCTAATATGGGGATAAAGTTAGGATAGAACTCGGCTACGCCAACTATAGTCAATACCCCGCCTACCTTATCTTGGCATCCGCCCACCATATCCAAATTAATAACGGATACTATCTCGTCTAACACTTCCGGTTTCTCAGCTAAATGAGCATAAACCCCGCTAAACTCTGGAACCCACCAAAACCGTAAACCATACCCCAACTTCAAAACCTTGCTCTCATAAAGTCTCCGCGCGACTCTAGCGAGCTCGAGCAACAATCCGCTACCAGACGCATTATCGTTAGCGCCAGGCATGGGGTGGCATATATGGGCTATGAGGAGTATGTCTTTAGGCGATAAACCTGGTAGACGTGCTTCTAAGACGCCTATATTCCCTTTATAAAACTCAGCGTCGATACGCGCTTCAATAACCACTTTCCCCTTTTTGAGCATTTCCTTAATTTTCAAGGCTTTTTCTAAGGAAATAGAAAACATCGGCGAAAGAGCCTCAACTTCTTCCTCTGTCGGCCAAAAACCGAGGTATGGGTGCGCGCGGGGATTCGATATGTTTTCTCTATAAAATATTATACCAGCGGCTTTTCTCTTTATAACAGCCTCCTCGTAAACGATTCGCGGATGTCCGCTAGCTATAACGAATTTACCTTCTACAGGAACGCTATAATCAGAGTTTTTAATCCCTCTCCCTACGTCGACTACTTCCGCTTTTGTACCTTGAGGAATAGAACCGCTGTGTGCAACTACTAAAGTCGGGTTTTCTATAAACCGACCTAACGAAATTTCCTCGGGTTCCACGATTTTAAGTTCTGCATCTTTTATCTTCCAGCCGATAGGAGCTCTAAAACCCAGATACTCGGTTTTACCGTCAGCCGGATATTGGTATTTCTCTGCCTGATATCCAAATTCTAAGAGCTTAGATTTAACGTATTCCATCGCTTTTTCAAGTCCTGGACTGGCTTGAATTCGATGGAAATGAGAAATATCAGATACATATCGCTTAGCATTCTGTCCGGAAATTTCCCTTTTAAAGATTTTTATAACATCATCTATCATCTAGGCACCATAAGTACTCCATTCTCTGAAAATAGCTCTTATTTTCTCCTTAAGATCCTCTATAGGTACTCTGATCTGTTCTCTAGTATCCCTAAATCTAATAGTTACGGTATTGTCGTTAAGTGTCTGACCATCTATTGTAACGCAGATAGGTACTCCCCGTTCATCGGCTCTCGCGTATCTTCTACCTATGCTATCTTTAGCCTCATATATCGTTTTAAACTCCTCTTTAAGCATCTCATAAACTTCTTTAGCTTTTTCTACAAAGCCCGGCTTAGATACCAGCGGGAAGACTCCTACTTTGATAGGGGCGATTTTCGGGTGTAGGGATAGGACTCTCCGCCCCTTTATCTCATTTAAAGAGCTAAATAACACTGCCAAAATCACTCTCTCGAGTCCGAAGGAAGGCTCGATAACGTATGGAATTACCTTTTCACCGTCATCGTAGATATGCATTTCCGCTCCGCTGTATTCTTGGTGTTTTCTCAAGTCGTAATCGCTCCTATTCGATATACCCTCGATTTCCTTCCACCCAGCTTGCGGAAAGAGGAACTCTACATCGAAAGTTTGAACCGCGTAGTGTGCAAGTTCGGTTTTAATATGCTCTCTAACTCTTAACCTCTTATAATCAATCCCGATGTTTTTAAGCCAGCGCAGAGATTCGGCAATCCAATAGGCATGCCATTTACAGCCTATAAGCCCCTTATCAACGGCGTCTTCAATCGTGATCCAGACTCCCTCCTTTATCCTTTTTTCTTGCATTTCGGCGGAAAGGAGGTTTATCTCCATGCCTTTTATCTCATTGTAGAAGGGGCATTCATCCAGTTTTTTAGGATTAACGAAGTACTCTATCTCCATTTGTTCAAATTCTCTAAGTCTGAAGAGAAATCCTCGAGGAGAAATCTCATTTCTAAAGGCTTTACCATATTGAGCTATTCCGAAGGGCAGTTTAACGCCCATAGTCATTATGATATTTCTAAAATTGGTGAATATCAGTTGGGCAGTTTCAGGCCTTAAATAGGCTAGGCTGGCTACAGTCTTTTTAGGTCCTACATATGTGGTAAACATCAAATTGAAAGGAGTAGGATCTCCTAACTCCCCTTTACATTTAGGACAGCGCACTCCATGATCTTTAATAAGCTTAGAGAGTGTTTCTAATGTTAATTCAGGAACACTTATTCCCGAGTCTTCTAATAAGTGATCTGCTCTATACTCTGCTCCACATTTTTTACAGGTAACTATAAAATCGATAAAAGAATCGACGTGCCCACTGGCAACCCATGTTCTAGGATGAGTAATTATAGAACCATGAATCCCCCAAATATCATCTCTACGTTCTACGAAGTACCACCACCAATCGTTTAAAATCTCCCGTCTCAGTTCAGCTCCTAAAGGGCCGTAATCGTAGAAGCCGCTGAGCCCGCCATAGATTCTACCACTAGGATAGAAAAAGCCTAAACGAGTACAGAAGCTGGCTAATTCTTGGAGAGTCATTTCCTGAACGGTCTTAGACTCAGCTTTTTCTAAGCTCATGGTATATTACCCTGGCTTCGATCCTTAGATTTACTTATAGGATAGAATTTCTACGACATACATAATAATATCATTTTCCTATTTCTCGCTTTACCTTTGAAACTTGAGCATTTCCTATAAGTTTATTAGCCAAAAGCCCTGTCTCGTAGTCCTAATGCTGGAAGTGGACTTGGGCGTCCATGAGGATAAATCGAGAATCTCAAAGCCCGCCGTACATAGGTTTTCTTATGGGGTTATACCCCTACTTTCTAACCCCCTTATTATAGCTAAGCCGAGTAATGCGCCTATTAAGCCTCCAGTTGCATGAAGGAGCGGAAATACGATTAAGTCGGCCTTCGCGAGGAAAAACATCCCTATTATAAATCCAGCTATCCAGGTCGATAAAACTGCTATGATCGTGGCTAGAATTCCGCCTCTTGAAAAACAACGCTCATACCCTACGCCTCTTGAAAGTAAATCGAATATGAAAGACGCGATAGTAAAGCCTAAAAAATGTACAGCTTCGGGCCTAAAAACGAAATTCAACAGCGTGGCTATTATTCCCGTGAGAGTCGCCGCGCCTAATCTCTTAGTCCACCACGCTGATAGAAACAGAGATATTATGGCTAGCATATCGCAGAAGAAGGGGAGGCGAGTCAGAGACCAAAAAAGCGGCGCTAGAGTTACGTTGAGAACTGACCAAAACGCGGCGCTTACTACTATGATCGTGATGTCTTTACTCGTAAAGTATGAGCGTTTCATAGTTAAATACATGGTTATATCCTAATTAAAGAAAACGTAATACCCACCATCGCATCTGAGACAGCAATAAGGATAAGTAGTCTTCAATATTTTTCTTAATGAAACAATGCCCAGATTCGTAGACCTATACTTGAAAGAATTAAAAAATAAAAGAGAAATTTTAATGAAGCTACTTTCCCTCCAGGACACCTTAACACCATACGAAGTTATATTCCCTAAATACTGGAAGGATCTCCCTGAAGCCGGGGAATTTAAAGGAGAAATAGTAGCTATAGATAGCAGCGACGCTACAATAGAACATAAGGGAGGCTTAATCATCCACATATGCAGAGCCTTAGCGCTATCTAACAAGGGGGGAGAAGAGCGAGAGTTGAAAATAACTCCTTTTTACTCTGTCGATTCTTTAAGTCTAACTGTATTCAGGAATAGAATGAGAGAGCATTTGGAGCATCTACTTGCTGTAAAATGTATAGAGAAAATTTCTGAAGGAAGCGTGATTTTAATAGATGGTTCCCTCTACGGAAGGACCGCACACCTGCCCAAAGACTCTGAGATACCGGGATATCAAGACTTCATGTTAGACTATGTAGACACATATAGCGAATTGTTTGGAAAAGCAAAAAGAAAAAAGGTTTTAATTATAGGGATAAGCAAGGACTCTAAGTCTAGAACCTATAAAAGGATAATATTGTTAGAAGAGCTTGTGAAAAAGTTAGAGAAGAGCCTTGTGAGGGAAGAAGTCATCCGACAAATAGTCAAAGTATGGAATATCTTGTGGAGAAATCCCAGATATGCGCTTAAAAAAATTAGGGAGATAAGAGAAGCTCCTCCATGGGTTGAGGAATTTCTCCGGGAAGCTTTATCTCCGCAACCGGATATATCGCTGATAACCAGGTTCATCGATAAGCCGGGCTATACAATTCCTGTTATTCTAAAAACTCCAGCTCCAGCTCTTGATTCTCTAGTAAACGCTATTAGGAGAGGAGAATTAGAGAAATACGTAGATCGAAGTTTCTCGAATGCGATAAGAGAAAATGCTACAGTTTCTGAGAAGGCTTTGGCGATCTTACCTAAGATTTTAGAATACCCTGCTATTATAACATTCTATTACCTACCTAGAGAAGGGGATATACCATTGAGAATAGATATCCCTGTGTGGAGTTTAGAGGAAGATATGGGATATCATCCGAGATTTAGTATACTCAAGAAGTTTAAAGATGAAGTGAAGACGGCGTTAGATATTTTGAGTCAGCTATACGCTGGTCCACGCCACTATAATGTGCTTATGGAGAGCGTAGACGCTAAAGTAAAGCTCAGGATGATCGACGTTTTGAATATATACGAGCCGATATTAAGTAAAGAACTAGATTTCTTAATAGAACATACGAGGGATATGAGGCGTGTACGATACCCTTAAACTCATAGGGAGAATAGTAGGCGAAGCTTCGCCTACGGAATTTTTATTCGTGGCGGATAAAGAGGACCATCCGCCTAAATACGAGTATGTAACAGTTTTTTCAAAAGAATTCATAGGAGATAGCGTACGGCGAGTACAAGTGTTAGCCCAAGTCACCGGGGTATTTTCCAGAAGCTTATCCTATAGAGAGGACTTAGACTTAGAAGCTCTTGAGAGAATATACAAGGCCGGCATAGACGATGTCAATATATTGTGTAAAGCGAGAACCCTAGGCTATATAGCGCGTACAGAAGGTAAAAAAGAGATACTAATGCCAAGACGAGCCATATATCCCGGAAATGAAGTTTTCCTAGCTCCCGATAACCTAGTTACAGAATTTTTCTCCTATTCTAAAGAAGAGGGGCTACACATAGGCTACCTCATTTCTAGACCTAAAATACCCGTCTTTATATCCGTTAATGGCTTTAAGAGGCACTTAGCAATCCTAGCTCAGACAGGTGCTGGTAAATCATATACGGTTGGAGTGTTGGTTGAGGAGTTATTAAAGAAAGGAGCTACGGTAGTGATTATAGATCCTCATGCAGACTACGTTTTCTTAAGCAGGAAAAGTGATGGGAGTAGGTACGAGTACGCCGACCGAATAAAAGTATTTCGAAATCCCAACAGTACGGGCAGATACTCCAGAAGCGAAATCGACAATGTACGCGACTATACGATTAGATTCTCCGATTTAAGCGGCGAGGATATATGCGACGTGCTTGGAGTACTGGATGCATGGACTAATATAAGAAATGCTATAATTGAGGCAGTTAAAGAGTTGAAGAAGGAGTTAGGGCAAGCCTATACTTCCGATCATCTAATAGAAAGAATTGAGGGGAAATCAGCTCGAGATCCTAATGCACTTAAAGCTCTTAAGTATGTTAGAAGATTAAAGAGACTCAGAGTTTTCGGAGCTATAACGACGCCTATAAGCGAAATACTTAAACCAGCTCAAGTATCTGTTGTCGATCTTTCAGGCCTTAACGACCCGAGTATGGACTACATAGTTTCTCGGATACTATCGGAGATATTCCACCAGGTATCAAATCAAAACTTTAGATACCCGGTCTTCGTTTTCATCGAAGAGGCTCATAAATTCATACCTAGAAAAAACGCAAAAAGACTGTCTAGAGATATTATAAATACTATAGCCGCAGAAGGTAGAAAATTCGGAGTCTTCATGACGCTTATAAGCCAAAGACCCTCAAAGATAGATCCAGACGCCCTAAGTCAGTGTAACAGCCAGATAATATTGAGAGTATCTAACCCCGCGGATCAACGCGCGATAATAGAATCTAGCGAACGTCTGAGCGAAGATTTGTTAAAAGACCTTCCCGGGTTAAACATAGGCGAGGCGGTAATAGTGGGCGAGGTGACTAAGGTCCCGGTGATGGTTAAGATTAGGAGGAGGGTAACTAGGGAAGGCGGCGCGGATATAGACGTTATTGGACGACTTAAAGCAGCGGTGGAGGAGGCGGGTATTGAAGAGGAATTGAGAAGAGAACGCGAGTTAGTAATAGAGCGAGACGACACCATCTGGTCGGAGGTGTAATTTTGACTGTGAAAATACTTCATACAGCTGATAATCATTTAGACCCTGCAGTTTCCCTCTATTATCCTAAGATAATGGAGAGGAGGGCTGATTTCTGGCGCGCGTTTAAATGGATATTAGACTACGCTATCGAGCATAAACCCGATATAATGTTGATATCGGGCGATCTATATGATAGAGTTAATCCGAGAAACCCCCCGCGAGTACAACTCCTAAAATATTTTAGAAAATTACATAGCATGGGCATAAGAGTGTTTTTGATAGGAGGGCATCATGATACTCCTCGTTCGGAGGAGGAAGGAGCTTCGCCTCTCGACGAGCTGGCGGCGTCAGGGTATGTAACATATTTTTCATCTCCCAAAAGTTTCCAGGCCGAACTCGTAAAGATAGGGGATTTAGAAGTTTGCGTCTCTGGGATAACGTATAATTTTGACCTTAGAGAAGGCGAAGATCCTCTAAGCCATAGTAAACCCCCAGTTGATGGAGATATTAATATCATGATGCTACACTACCCTATTGAAGGTTTTCAAGCTTCAAGCTATAGAGGAGAGGCGCTAGTTAGGATAGCGAGTATACCAAGAGATATAGACTATGTAGCGGCTGGACATATACATAGTTTTCAAGAAGCAATAAGAGAGAGGACTCGTATAGCCTATCCTGGGAGTACTGAAAGAAGAAGTTTTTTAGAGGAAAAAGACGAGAAAAAGGGTTTTCTATGGATCGAATTCGACAATAAGGGGTTTAAGAGAGAATTCGTGGAAGTGCCTACAAGGCCAATGAAAACTATAAAACACATGCTCAATCCCCAGTCTCGTAATCCGGTAAACGAGATAGTGGTTCATGCTTTAAAATACAGAGATAAAAACTTAATTTTAAGAATAAAGATAAGCGGGAAAGTTCCGCTACATGTGTTAACCAGGTATAGGAGAGACGAGATCTTCCGCAGACTGATAGATCATTTCTTTATAATTGTGATCGATGATGGCGAACTCGAATATGGAGTAGAAAGAATAGAAACGGGAGTTAAACTCTCTCCGCTGCAAGCCTTCTCCCGATATATGGATAAACTCCTAGAAGAGGAAAAGGATTCTTCTAGAAAGGAAGTTATAAGGCTGGCTAAGAAAGTCGGGCTTGAAAGATTGAAGGAGGCGGGAGCTTGGTAGTTTTAGAAAGGCTCGAGGTCAGGAATTTTAGAAAACTCAACTTAACTCTTTCATTTCCTCAAGGCATGCTGATAATTAAAGGACCTAATGAAGCCGGAAAATCCACTATACTCGAGGCAATTCTATACGCTCTTTTCGGCAAAACGCTTAGAGGCACGAAAGACTTAGCTATAAATCATCGAGCCGATACCGCGAAGATCAAGCTCATATTCTCGGTAGATGGAAGGCGTTATCAAGTGGAAAGAATCATTAGGAAGAAGAGGGAATCTGAAGCACGAGTTTTCGAAATAACCCCCTCCGGAGGGTTAATTAAAAAGGCTTCCACGGTTAAAAGTACTAATGATTTTATTCGAAGTCTACTCGGTGGACTGTCTTTTAACGAGATTCTAGTCACGAACGTAGTAGCACAGAAAGAACTCGATAAACTCGTAGAAATGAAGGGTCAGGAAAGGGAGAAGATAATCAACGCGTTACTGGGGTTAGAGAGTTACAACAAGGCTGTCGAAAAACTGACTCAAGAGCGTAGAGAGAAGAAGAAGGAGTTAGAGCATAAAAAACAGGTGTTGGCCGAGGTTAAGAAACGATTGGAAGATTATAGACAAGCGGTTAAAGAATTCAAAGAGAAAACTCTAGAACTTCGAAATAAGGAGAGGTTGTATGAAGAATCTAAGGAGAAACTCCAAGAGATCGAAGGTTTTTACAAGATATTAAAGGAGTATAGAGATTCTCTGATGAAAAGAGAGAAGTTAAAAACGGAGATTAGGGGAACGGGGGATTTACTGAAAGCTAAAAAAGAAACATTAAGCAAGCTCGAATCTCAGATAACCTTAAAAAATAAGGAAAAGGAAAACTTGAAAAATACGCTTAGAAGAGAAAGAGGGAAAATAGCGGATTTGGAAAATATACTGGTTAGGTACAAAGAGCTCGAACCAGCGAGGATAATGGTCGAAAATTTTAGGAAAAAACTCATTACATTGAGAAATTTAAGAGAGAGAATTGAGGAGATCAACGCTAGAAAGAGGGAGTTAGAGGCTAGTATTAAAGAGCTCGAAGGTAAACTCGATAAAGACCTGTATGAGAGGCTTGTAAAAGAAAGCGAAGAATTAAGTGATAAAATATCTAAAACCAAGGTTTCAATCCCTCTTTTCATAGCGCTGCTCTCAGCGTCGCTAGCCGGACTCTTAAATCCGCTATTCTATACGATCGGTATTGTACTAGCCGTTCTATACTACTTTATTGTATTCATTATTAGGTATAGAATGCTCTCCAAGTATAGAACGATAAAAGATGAAATAACCAACTACAGCGGAGTATTCTCACTCCTTCAAGAACGTGAAAACAATCTACAAAAACTACAGTCCGATTTAGCTAAACTATCAGCTGAAGTTCGTAAAGTGGAAACAGAACTAGAGAAAATTAGAGAATCCATACCCAAACGATACAAGCCGGAATCTTGGAGAGATATGGACGATTTCTTAGAAAAAGCGGCTAAGAAGGTAGATGAAGATGAAAAAGAAAAGATAGCCGTGGAGAATAAAATACTATCTCTAAAACAACGATGTGAAGACTTAAAGGATAGGATAGCTAAAATTGAGTCCGAAATTAAAGAATTGAGTTCCTTAAAGGAGAAAACTAGAGAGGATGTAAAGAGAATCGAAGAAGAGCTAACACGTCTGGAAAATGAACTGAAATCTATAGTTATGCCGAGCCTGCCTACGGGTGTGGTGTATAGCGAGGAGCTTTACAGAGAAATTGAAACAGAATACGATGTTTTACGAACGAGAGTCGCGGGGCTGAGAGCTACTATTCAACAATTGAAAATTCAACTTGAAGACTTAGATAGGAGGATAAAGGAAAACGAGAAAGTTGAAGAAGAGTACGAGAGATTGAGGAGAGATATTGAAGAATTGGAGAAACTGGTAGACGCGCAAGAGTTAGCCATACAGAGTTTAAGACAGGTTTCCAAAAATCTAAGAGAGGAGTTTCTGCCAGCGATAATGAGGAACATGAATTATATAATCTCCGCGATAACTGGCGGCAGATATAAAGCTATCCGACTTGACTCCAAGTATAATATAGAAGTGCTCGACTCAGAAGCTGGGAAGTTCATCCCTAAAGATATCTACAGCGGGGGCATGGTAGACCAGCTTCTCCTAGCCATGCGGTTAGCTTTTATACTATCTCTCCTACCCGAAACTAAGCAAACCTATCCGAGATTCCTATTCCTAGATGAGCCTCTATCCTCTTCCGATAGAGATAGAAGGAAAAATATAATCGACCTACTAACTAGGACATTAAAAGATCAATTTAAACAGATAATATTGATAACGCACGTAGACGTGGATTCCGAAGGCGCCAAGACAATATCCATTGAAGAAGGGAGAATTAAAAGCTATTCTCAAACCTGAAACGGCTGTCCCCAGCAGACATATTAGTTCTCGCTCCAGTAAATAACTGTGAAATCATGCTCACCCGCGGGCAAAAGCTCGCCTACGGCATGGCGCGCCTAGGCTCTAGCATGCTTCTAAGCGTCTTCTCTTTCGAAAGCTTCTATGTATACTGGGAGTATTATAAGCTGGATCCCGCGCTAACCGGATGGATCAACGCGGCTGGTAAACTTACGATAGCATTTGCCGCTTTCTTCATCGGATACATAAGCGATATTGTTAAAACGCGATGGGGTAGGAGAAAGCCTTTTATCGTGTTAGGAGCGCCACTTCTAGCCATATCTTTTATAATGTATTTCTTACCACACTTGTTGATCGATGTAAACGATAAGTATTCTCTTTTCATTTATGGGACTTTTTGGAATTCTATTTTCCACTTTTCATACGCGCTTCTTTTAACGCCATTTCAGGCTTGGATGCCCGAGATTACGGAACCACTAGAGAGAGTCGATATTTCGGCTCTACAAAATACAGCTAATTTAATCGCCAATGCTGTAGGCGTAATTATGGGCTTTATCTTCCCCCAGATATTGGCAAAGGGAGGATTCGTGCTCGTCGCGGTCCTCGTAGTAATGGGATTAATAGAGGTGCTATTCTACCTGCCGCCTCTGCTTTTCGTACCTACGGAGAAAAAGGCTCTGCCTTCGCCTAATATAATCGGCAATATGCGAGTAATATTGTCAAATAGAAGATATGTAGGTTGGATGATAGTTAGAGGCTTAATTTCTATCGCTATGACTATGATTGTTTCCCAAATAATCTCATTTGTAACAACAGTCCTGGGGATTGGAGGCGCAATGGGGTCGATGATCTTTGGAGCGTTACTTCTCGTGGTGATTATAGCCTTTTTCAAAGTTTGGGGTGGAATGTCTAAGAAAATAGGTAAAGGACCTGCGCTTATAAGATCTAACATTATACTAATAGCCGCGCTATTCCTAACGCCAGTCATAGGGCTCTATGAGCCTCCCGTTCCAAAGGAATTTCTCGGATATCTCTTCATAGCGTTAGGCGCAGCCGGTATATCCGGTTTTCAATTATTCCCTTATGCCATCATGGCCGATATAATCCACGAGGATGAAGTAAAAACAGGAGAGAATAGAGCAGGGCTTTATACTGGCTTCGATAGCATACCTTTAAACATCTTCCAAACACTCGCCTATATAATCTCAGGCTACATCATGAGCCTTCCAGAAATACCGGGTAAAGGATATACAGCCGGGCTAATATGGTGGGGACCAGTAGGAGGATTATTCGTAATACTCGGTACTTTGCTGTTAACTAAAGTAGATGTAGACCCGTTCTTCAAAAAATCAGCAAGATAAATCTACTATTTTCTTAATTTCATTACCTAATACTTCTAAAAGCTCGCGTACATCTCTATAAACTATCAACTTAAAATTACTCCACTTTATCCCCCTGATTAACGCTGAAGTTTTTTCAAGTCTATCTTCTCTACAGAACGCAATCACAGGCTTTCCCTTAAGCAAAGTATATGCTATCTCAAACCCGACGCCTAGACTCGGATAGGACACATCCGCTACCAGTACATCACATTCATCCAACTTCTCGACATCTCTCTCAAACACTTCTTCCGGGGTCGCTCCTTTTTCAATATCGAGTATATTGTCGACAACCCACTCTGTTAAAATTTCATATCCACGCTCTTTCAAGCCCTTGACTACCTTTCTGTTATCAGCTAAGTTAGATCTATCTCCCCGCATAGCTGCGGCGAAGTAAATCTTAGCCATAGTCATTACTTTCAAATAGGAATATTATATAGTTAAAGTTAGCTGATCACCTTGACCGGTCCAGGGGAAGGCAAGATTCCTCTAAAAGCAGTAGTTGAGCTTTGCTCCAGAAACACCTGTATTCCAATAAAATGCGACATCTACCTCCACGTGAAGGGCTATAGCCTAGCCAGGGTGACTCACGTCGATCTCGAATCCGATATACTAAACATCATAGTAAAACCTAGAAGCAGTCAATATTGTAGATATAGTGTTTCAAGAGATTATATTAACGTATACTTGAGAAACCACGTATACGTAGAAGAGCTTAACATTGTAGTAAGAAAAATAAGGATTTCGTGTAGAGAGCTCATCGATGCATTAAGAGATGGGACCAGGTCGTGGGTATACGTAGGAGGAAAATTTGGGGGGATTTTCCTAGGCTTTAAAAAACCTCAAGTAGAAAAACTGGAGCATCTAGCCAGAAAACTCGGAGTACCCCCACGTAAGTAAAGAATTTCTATAAGCATATCTCTAAATCAATGGTGGTCTTATGGACATCGGGAAAATAGGTCCCGGGAAAAAAGCACCCGAGGAAATTAACGTAGTTATAGAGATACCGTTAGGCGGCAACGTTAAATACGAGCTTGATAAAGAAACGGGGGCTCTTTTCGTAGATCGAATACTATTCACCTCGATGGTATACCCGTTTAATTACGGCTTCGTGCCTGGAACTTTAGAAGAAGATGGAGACCCTGTCGACGTATTAGTTCTGGGGAACGACCCCGTGCTCCCCGGGAGCGTGATAAAAGCTAAACCTATTGGAGTATTGAACACGAGAGATGAAAAAGGAGTTGACAGCAAAGTAGTGGCGGTACCAACCGAAGATATAGATCCTAGATTTAAAGATGTTAGCGATATATCACAACTCCCCCAGGCGATTAGAGATAAGGTAAGTCATTTCTTCGAGCATTACAAGGAGCTCGAACCCGGAAAATGGGTTAAAGTGGAGGGATGGGAGGGAGCTGAAAGCGCTAAAAAGAGAATAAAAGAAGCCATAGAGAGATATAACAAGAGCCGATATTGAACTCTAAGCTAAATTTTTAATTTTAACCATAATTACTATACTATGTGTATATCGGAGAAACCCCTTTAACAGTTAAGGTCATAGCACTTCTAGAAGTCGCAGCCAGCGCCTTCTCCACAGCTATAGTCTTCGTATCTCTATCTATCATAGGCGAGGTTACCGGGCTAATAGTAGTATCCCCCCTTGCTGTTTCTATAATCATAGCTCCTGGAATTCTGTGGGCAATCCTAAGAGGTGTGCCATGGGCTTGGAGCGCCGAATTTATACTTTCAATAATGCGTCTCGTTATGGGCTTTCTGCTCGATAGCTGGATTTTAACCTTCATAGCTATAGTTACGATAGCTCTATTAATCACCGGTGAAAGTAGGCAATACTATAAAAAATACGAAAAAATCGTTAAGGAAGCGACTGAACGTTCTGAGAAGAATATTTAAGCATCGAGTAGTCGTTTTCAGCATCTATTCTCCTGCCCACTCTTATTTCGACGCTTTCAATGCTATAAGAGTATTTATCTAAGAATACATTATTATCCTTTAACGATAGTGCATGGTTCCAAGTGTTAACATAGATTATTAACGGTTCTTCCACATCTTGAAAAACTGTTAATTCATGAGCGGCGGAAACAAAGGCGGCTCCTCCACTCCCAATAGGGGAGATTCTACGCTCGTTAGGCCAATCCGTCATTTTTATAACTAATCCTCTAAACGACACTTTTTCGACCTCGCCTGTTTCCTCATCTAGAACGATGAAGAAGGTCTCTATATCTTCAATTCTACCCCACGCGATAAGCCTCCACACATCATATTCTACATCACGCGAGGGAGAATCCTCATCGCTAAATACCAGCGTTACTTCGAGAATTATCTTCCCCGATACGGGATACCCGTAAAAGTCTCCTTTATAAGCGCACACGTATAAAGTTTCAAGTCCGTTACCTCCCTCAAGATCCCTACGAGGAATAACTATCGCTTTCACAACTTTATTAAGATCTACACAATCCTCGCAGCAAGGCTTCAGCTTTAACGGTGGCTCAGGCGAGGGAGTCAATCCTCCACGGCCATATCTGAAGTCTCTCAATTCTATCTCCGGTAATCCCAGCTTTCTCAATATAGAGTTGAATAATATCCACGCCTCAGTCCTATTATAATCCTCAAGAGTATTGAAGAGAAGTTCTCTTAACCTATCCACGCTATTCCTAAACTCCGGATCGCTCTCGTACAGAAAGAAAAATTTCTCTTTAAGTACTTTGGAATTTCTTAAATCAGAAATCTCCTGTACGTTCCGCGGCGAAAGAACGTTTGATAAAGTTAAAGCAACAGCTATAGACACAACTATGAAGAGTATTACGTAATCTTTTTTCATGAACTTCACGCCGATTATTCTTTACTTTCCTTAAGTATCCTTTCGAGAATGGCCAGTCCCCTTATCACTTGTGCAATGAAAACGTATTTGTTTGTAGCTAAATCCCTGATAGTTTTTATGTTTAAAGCCTCCGCCAGCATTTTCTCATCTTCTTCAGTAACTCCGCTCAGCGCGTGTACGGGAGCGTCAACTAGTTCTTTAGGACTTTTATCTTCATACTTCTTATCTAACGCCTTTTCCCAAAACTCAGCTATCATAGCTATAGCCTGCGCCAGAGCGACGTACTTGCTCTCAGCCAAGTCTCTAACGGTTTTTATACCGAGAGCTTTCTTCAGGAGCTCGGCATCCTTTTCCGAAACGCCTTTTATAGCGTGTACAGGAGCATCTAGAAGCTCTTCAGGCGAAAGTTCAGCATATTTTTTATCTACTATTTTCGATAAATCCCACTTTAACGACATTGTTTGCACCAGAATAATCATTTTCATACAGACTATTAATACTTAACCTGTTCTAACTAGTAGCCCATATTTCTACAGAATTAATGAGTTAAAATAAACCTTACATATTCACCTAATTCTAATCCAAGCTCACTAATAAAACTAATATGAGAGACGAATTTTTCCTCTTCTACAACCTCTCTGGTGAGATCAAGGTGATATATTTCCAGGGCAGTTTTCGTAAACACAAGTACTTTATCAAGAAAAGTCACGCTCAGTCGCCGGGCTCTATTGTCTTTTCCCTCTAATATGTCTTTAACAATTCTAATGAGCCTATTGCAGTTAAACTCGTGGAACACTGTAGGAATACGAAATAGCAATAGTAGAAGAGCGGCGACAAGAGTGTACGCGGCGGCGTTAAATAAATCGCACATACGTCTCAAATCTTTCTCCGCGAGAGTTTCTCTGAGAAGGCTAATACTACTCCCGACCAACTCGTTTATAACTTCTCTCCTTTCAGCATCGGGATCTCTACTTTTGACTATCTTGTAATAATGTGGCAGCTGAATTCTCACCTCACTATCTAGTAAGTATTCAATAAAATCCTTCGGTACTCGAGCTATAGATTGTTCGCTTTGAATAAAGACTATTTGAGGAGAAGCTGAAGAATAGATAAACCGCAAATTTTCAAAAACTTTAAAAGCGAGATTCCTGAGAGTACCTTTATCTACCTCAAAATTATGTCTAAACCACTTTTCTCTCAGCGCCTTCTCGATATCGGAAAGTGATAATGGCTTAAGTTTACCATCTTTATCCTCTACTAAGAGATGATTATAAATATTCATATAAAACTCAAATCTAGAGGAGTAAAGCTTAGTCCTATCTATGCGATCTAGCATTAACTTCGTTGCTTCAACTACGTCGTCTCTACTCAATTCATTACCCACAATTTTAATCATGGACATGAGGCTATCCACGACCTGAAGAGCATTTTCTTCTTTAATTCCACATTTTAAAAGCGAAGCTAGTATTTTCTCAATCCTTAAATCCTCGAATTCACCATCTTTTCTAACTACTCTCTTCAAAGCAACATTCATGTCCACTATTTTATCGGAGAGAACTCTATCTTTTACTCTCTCCAATTCTACTTCTATCATATTGTATATGGTCTTTACTACCCTGTTGCCCCGTTCTGTTAACTTGAAAACTCCATTTTCCTTTACGACGAGTCCTTCTCTTAATATCTCCTGAAAAGACAGAGTGATATCATCAAGAGCGTATTCTTCCAGAAAATGAGGATAGAAGTATACATAGATTTCTGAAAGAGTTTCAGAAAAACCCCTACTTAAGTATGAGAATAGTAAAAGTAGTGTTGACAACTCAGGCTTTGTGAACTTAACGCCTTCCCTATCTAAAGCTTTTCTTACTTCTTCAGCTTTAGCCTTTATTATCTTTGCAGCGAGAGTAGCGAGTAATTTTTCCCTACCATTTAAAGCTACTCGTTTTGTGCTAGATACCATTCTTCTCTTTTCTATAGATATTCCGGGAAGAAGTTTTTCTAAGAGACTGTGAAGCCATAAACCTACATTTTCCTCTTCGCCACAGTAGCATCTAACGACCATAAAAAGGTATTTTAATTCTTCATCGAAGTTCCAGTCAATGAGGTAAGAATCTCCTACTGTAAGATAGCGCGCGACTTCAGGCATTTTACTCCTTAATTGCGAGTATATCTCATATCCATCCTGCCCATCAAGCTTAAAAACATATATGTATTCTCTAACGCTCCTGCTCATTGACTCCACCTAGACTCCCAGAAGAGGATTATATCTTCCCTATATTCTCTCTCAATTTCCAATCCCGAGTGAATATATAATACATTTTTGTATCTAAGCAATTTTTTAAGATACTCGTTAAGAGTAGGCAAATCCATATCCATTTTTCTTAAAAGGCTTAGAGGGAAGTTCATGAACATAGGGCGCGCTGGGACTTCGTGACGAGTTGTTTTAGGAGGATAAACAAGTCCAGCTAACGCCGTTTCTACAACCTCGTTCTTGCTGAGCGCTGGCGTAGCTACGATCACAGAATACTCTTTTAACAGTTGTTGTGCTACAGGCAAATCCACATCCGGCCTATACTCCAGTTTTAACCCAAATTTTTTAGATAGATGTTCAATCACAGAGTCTAAACTACGATAATGTAGAAGCTTTTCTCTCTCATCAAATTCGGGAAGGAACATTTCGCCATAACCGCTAATCATAATCCCCCCTTTCTCTAACCCCTTTACCTCCGCTACCTTAATCCACTCCCCCTCGAGTACTCCTTGTTTCATCAACTTCTTCAGTTCTTTTATCAGCAAATCTATGTCCACATTTCCTTTAAGAAATCTAAACCATCTTCTCAACTTCACCCGAGGATCCTTATAGTCTACGTAGCACACCCCTATGTATTTAAATCCCATTCTCTTCAAGGCATGCCATCGATGCATTCCATCCAAGATAACGTTGCTATTTAAATCAACTATTATCGGATTCTTCAAGAACTTACATTTTTTTATTGTAGAGGACAATTTCTCCAAATAATCCTCTATTATCTCCTCATGAGGCTTTAAATCAGATATGGGGGCTATGCCTACGTATAAATGAAAATCCGGCTCGCCCTCTCGTTTACGTATCAGATCCAGCGAATAGACAATTTTAGACATCATTGATTAAAAATTAGGACTTTTCTACTTTTTAAGGCTTTTGAGTTCCTCTACCACACGGGGCAGTAGCTGCCAGCCGTGTTCGATAACGCCAAGAGAACCATTTGCGCACGCTTTTTCGCTGAACTGTTTAATTCCATCGCTTTTTACACCAGGTCTATAGAAGATAACCGGGACGGGATCATCACTATGAGCTTTTAAAGTCCACGGAGTCGAATGATCGGACGTTACTAGAAGAGCGGTTTTATCTAGATCTATTTTATCTAGAAGGCCGGATACGTAATAGCGGTCTATAAGCTCTATCGCTTTAACCTTCTCCTCTAGATTACCGTCATGCCCGGGTTCGTCGGGGCCTTTTAGATGGACGTAGACTACGTCATACTTCTCCATAAGCTCTAACGTTGTTTCCAGTCTTTGCCGATAATCCTCTTCCTTATTTTGAGTTGGAGGAGGCACCTCGGCTACAGCCATTCCGAGCAATCTGGCAATACCCTTCTCCACGGGCATTTCAGCTATAGCTGAGAACGACAACCCGAACTTCTCGTTAATAGGTGTTACACTCGGCAGCTTATCTCCGGAGTCTCGGAGAAGTATTACATTAGCTTTCAATCTCCCCTCCGATTCTCTAGCAATATTAACGGGGTGTCTATCTAATATTTCAAACGATTTCCGCGTGAAGATATTAGCTAGCTCAGCCGTTATCGCTGCCTCTAAACTATCGTCTAATGGTTTACATTCGTTAACTTTCATCTGATAGTTCTTTAACGCTATCGAGATGTAGCCTTTCTTCTGGTATGCAGGGTCAGTGTTAGAAACGTTTCCGGATAAATGATACTTATTACTGCCTATGATCACGACGGCGCGATGGCCTATTGTAGCGACGACTCTCGCATAAGCATCGTATTTCTCCAGCTTAAGCCCGTCTAAGGCTTTTGCCAGCTCTAAAGCTTCTTCCGTCTTTAAATCTCTCCCGCATCTCCTATCTATCAACTCTAAGCTAGCATCTTTTACAGTAGCGAAGTTTGCCCTAAAAGCCACCTCATATCCCTCTTTTAATCTCAATCCAGCACCTAAAGCTTCGATAGGGCCTCGACCCGTGTACGACTTCTCAGGATCATATCCTAGTATAGAGAATACGGCAGAATCGCTTTCAGGAGCTATTCCTTTAGAGATCGTATACATTAAACCACAGCGCGAGAGCGAAGCTATATAGTCAAGAGCTGGCGTATCCGCTTTGGAGAGAGCAGTTTCGCTCTTCAAACCGTCAGGAGCGCCGTCTATGACTAGATAGATGAGTTTCAAATGATCACCCAGATGTTAAAGAGTATGGGTAATTTTAACTTTTCCAATATGTTTAGATGAAAGTCTCGTCAGTCAATCTTCCCATATCTTCATATAGTCTTTCATAAGGCGTTTCCTGGATACGTGAGTATAGACTTGAGTAGTTTTCAAGCTAGCATGTCCGAGCAATTCCTGAATTTCCCTAACGTCCATTCCCCGAGATAGGGCGTAGGTTGCGAAGCTATGTCTCAAAATATGCGGCGTCACTTTCTTGTTTAATCCGGCTCTTTTAGCCAACTTTTTAACAATACGCTCCACAGTTACGTAATGAATGTGGGGACTCTCATTTCCAGGAAATAGGTAGTCACCCGGCTTTAAACCGAGTTCCTTACAATATCCTAAAAGTAAGTTTTTAGTTCTTCTGTTGAAGAAGACCTCGCGTTCTTTACCTCCCTTACCGAAAATCCTTATACTCATCCTATCAAAATCTATATCTTCAAACTTTATCTTGACGAGTTCCCCCACCCTCATACCAGTAGTGTATAAGAGAAGAACTATCAGTTTATTCCTTTTAGCTATTCTTGAATCTCTTTCAGCATCAGCAGCTAACAAAAGTTGCTCTACTTCCCCGCGCGTGAGATACTTCGACAATTCTTTAGGTCTCCGCGGATATTCAAATCCTTTAAGAGCTTTCTCAACCCCTATATACTCGAGAAAACGCTTAATCGCTACAGCGGCCGTGTATAAGCTTTTTTCACTGTACCCGTTCTTCCTCAAATACGCCAGAAAACCATCTATATCCCACACCGTGAGGTCCAGTACGCTCCTATCCCCCACGTACCTTAAAAACTTCATTATTATACTCTTGAAAGTCTTTATGGTCTTCTCCGACTTATTCCTAGCTAGTAGATGATCTATGTACCGCTCGAGAAGCGCCACATTCTCTTTGTTAATACTCAACTCGACACCTCTACTCCGATTGCTGGTACGATGCCGAAAGCCAACGCCAGGCTCTCATCCGAGACTAAATCGCATATATCAATATCTTCGAGACATTTTAAGATATCCAAATAAACCAATACAGGACTCCCCTTCTCCGATTTAAACCTCCAATACCTCTTGCTATCCTTTTCAGCCAACTCAGCCCTCTCTTTAAGAAGCTGGCTCACAACAGTCTTAAAATCCGTCTCGCCTTCACAACCCTTAACTATCCCGCTATAAGCCTCCCAACACACT
>JALURF010000146.1:1773-9185 GCA_027017165.1 Thermofilaceae archaeon | reverse complement strand
TCCTAATACGAGAAGAAGAGTACGGATGGGCTATAGCCGACTACATGTTGCAGGCCACTAGGGCTATAGAGAGTGATGAAGAGGTGTTATTAGCCTAGCTTTTTGGCAAAAGTATGCGAACTATCCCTGTATTTTTATCGAAAAATAGCGCAAAACCGCTATTCTCGCTCCATAACTCAGCTAGAAAAATAGAGATTTCCAGCATCTTTCCAGAAACGAGCACGAAGAGCTTGTTCTCACCATTCGACTTAATGATAACGGGGTACTCCTCCACTGTAGACGCCCATTAGTGTAGTGAAGAAAAGTCTTTAAGGATAGTATATGTAGAGTTAAGGTTAAAATTCTAGAAGTTACTAATTAAATTAGGCGATGATAAATTTGGCTACCGACTGAAAGGTGACGAATTCCGGCCTTAGAGAGCCGTGGCTCCCTATCTGATGATGCTATGCTAATGAATAAACCCACAGTCAGAAAATCTCCACTATATGCAAAGCTTGGAGATAACAGGGTAGAGTGTAGAATCTGCGAGAGAAAGTGTAAGATATCTGAAGGTAGGAGAGGTTACTGTAAGACCAGAGTGAACTGGGGAGGAGAACTCTACACATTGACTTATGGTGATCTAAGCGCTATCGAGAGCAGGCCAATAGAGATAAAACCCTTCTTCCACTTTTGGCCCGGATCAACGGCTATTACCATATCCACGTGGTCCTGTAATTTTCCATGTCCGTGGTGTCAAAACTGGCATATATCTAAAACAATTCCTAATCCTGAAGCTGCCTCTTATACGCCGCCAGAATACGTAATTTCAAAAGCGATAGAACACGGAGACGAGGGCACGTGTATAAGTTTTAACGAACCACTCATGCTTTTTGAATACTCTTTAGACTTATTCAAAAAAGCAAGGGAAAGAGGACTCTATAATACCTATGTATCTAACGGATATATGACGGTCGAGGCTTTAGAACTTTTGATAAAATCCGGTTTGGATGGATTAAAAGTAGATGTGAAAGGAGACTTAGAAGTTTATAGAAAAGTCTTAAACGCCGATGGAACAATACCCTGGCGCAACGCGGAATACGCGTTGAAACAGGGAGTACACGTGGAAATAGTTTGTCTCCTAGTAACGGGTATTAGCGACAGTGAAGAAGTCGCAGACTGGATTATAGAGGAACACTTGAAGCGGCTAGGACCCGAAACTCCCATACACTTCACAAGATACTACCCAGCTTATAGATACGGAGAGCCATCTACAAAAATTGAAAAACTAGAGTATGCCTACGAGAGGGCTAAAAAAGAAGGAGTATTATTTCCGTATCTAGGTAATGTTGCGGGTCATCCCTACGAAAACACTTACTGCCCAGGCTGCGGAAAAGCTGTTATAAAGAGATATGGATACTCAGTTGTAGAATATAGGATAACAAAGGATAAAAGATGTAGGTACTGTGGAACAGCGATACCTATAAGAGGGAAATATGTAAAGAAGATAAGGTTTTTCTAGTTAGAGGTAAAAATAGCGGAGGTCCTCTATCTGTTATTATCAACTTGAGTGTCTTGAGGACCGCGGCCCTCCACACCATATCCCATCACCCCGGAGGCTTTCTTCTCAAATTCTCTAATTATTATAATATGAGAATGACTTATAAATTTTTCTCTATTTATACAAATAGCCAATATGAGAAAAATTTAAATATTCTCGAACCGAAGAAGCTACGAATATGTCCGAAAGAATGTACAACATCAGCGTAAAACATGGAGATAAGACAGTGGAGATACTCTTCACCGGAACTTCTACTCCATTTAGCTCTATCAAAAAAGCGCTATTGGAAGTTAGAGAATACATTAAAACCGGGTATAAAGTAAGGGTTAGGGGATACATGTACAAGGAGAGTAAAGTTCTACAAGCTTTTATTTTCGCCCTAGACTTAGTAGGGATGGAAGATGTGATTGTATTCGAAAACAAGTCCAGATACAGTAAATCTCAGAGAAAGCTATTGAAGAGAAAAGCAATAAGCTTAAGGAGGAGCGGAATGACTGTTAAAGAGATTTCTCGGGAGCTTCACGTGCCTTTAAAAACTGTCTACAGGTGGGTTAAAGAGGAGAAACTTAAATAAATCAGACAGCCACCGCATCCTCATCGATCAGTAGTGGTCGGAATGGTCATCACTATTAGTGAATAAGATATGGGGATGATTAAAACTTTACCTTACAGATAAAACTAAATTTTGGGTTTAATGATTCGTCTTCCCTTATTCTCGAAGAAGAGAGCTAGTTCACTGAATTTATCAAAGAGTTCCTCGTAAAAGTGGACGAGCTTGAATCCCTCGTCTGTGAGTTTTGTGTAGCCTCCTCCCCTGCCTCCCCTATGGGCTTCAACAATTTTAATTCCCAATCTCTTCTCGATAGATCTGATATAGCTCCACGCAAACTTATAAGAGACACCCATCTCCCGCGCAGCTCTGCTTATCGAACCTGTATCATTTATAAGCTTAAGCAGTTTTACACCGCCCAATCCTATCAGGGGTTCGCCCTCATACTCAAGCCAAACTTTAAAAGATACCTTAATCATGCTTAATCTTCTCTAAAACCTTAATCTTCTCTATACTGGTGTAAGGATATTGTCCTTTATCATCTTTCTCATAAGCTTTAACCATATCCCATACCGTCAACAACGCCGCGGATACTCCGGTTAAAGCTTCCATTTCCACTCCAGTTTTGGCAACCGTAGTGACCGTGACCATAACTCTAACGCCATTATTCTCCACAGTTATTTTTACATCTACTCCAGTTATAGGTATGGGATGACACAGGGGTATTATTTCCCATGTACGTTTTACAGCTTGAATAGCCGCTATTTGAGCAGCAGCAATAACATCGCCTTTTTCAATCTCTCCTCTCTTAAGCTTTTCCACAGTCTCTTTTCTGAGCTTGATAAATCCTTCCGCTCGGGCAATTCTAACCACGTCGCGCTTCTCCGAAATTTCAGCCATCCTAACTTTCAATACACATCACCGATTAGGAAATTCTAGTGCGTACCGATACAAACGATGATTTAAAATACGGTTCTTTAATCAAAACAGTCTCACGGATAAGATTCTCTATTTCCCTTTCTTTAAACTTGCCAGATGGACTTCTCAACACTGGAATAAGATCAATTAAATTGTCGTTTCGGAAAAAGCAGGGTTTAATCTTCCCATCAGAAGTTATCCTAAGTTTTCTACAGAAACGGCAAAAACTGTGATTAAACATTGGCCTCACTACTTCCACTTTTACCCCGTTTTTTAGCAGATAGATAGGTCTTGCTTGAAGAGGTCTAACGATTTTTTTAATGGAATTTTTCTCAAGTTTCTTGATTATACAATTCAGATTTGTATGAAATCTGAAATACTCTGTTGAAAGAGGATTTGGAGTATGGTATTCTATCAACTGTACACCTACCTCTAATTCCTCCGCGTATGATATTATATTCCATACCTCTTCTCCATCATTTAAATTCTTCAATATCGGCACGTTTATTTTTAAAGGCTCTAACCCGGCTTCTAGCGCGGCTTCAATTCCTCTCAGTACTCTTGACAACCCATCGACGCCAGTAATATGCTCAAATTTCTCTCTATCAAGAACCGGAAGAGTAACGTTAACACGCGTAAGTCCCGCCTCTTTAAAACTTTTAGCATAGCTTGATAGAAAATAGCCGTTAGTAGTTATCGATAAATCTTCTATTCCATCTATTCGACTAATCCTCTTTACAATTTCTACGATATCCTTTCTAACTAGAGGTTCACCGCCAGTAATCTTTACTTTCCTAAAGCCAAGCCGAGCCGCAGCCTTAACTATTATCTCAATATCAGCGGGAGTTAACTCATAATCTTCACGCCTATAATCCTCTCCCTCTTTATGGCAGTATATACACGAGAAATTACAAGACTTAGTAACGGATATCCTCAAATGGTCGATAACTCGACCATAAGAGTCTTTAAGCATTAAACCACCAGGGAATTCGATATTACCTATTATACATATCGACAATCGTTAATAAGTTTTCCAGCTCCGAAACACCTATTTAACCCATATTTTAGAATTAGCTTGTGGCCTCAATTCCTGATAAACATAAAGAAGAGGCGCCTAGAAAGCTCGGCTTCGGTATAATAGTAGTTAGCTCTTCTAAGTATAGACTTCTTAAAGAAAAGATGCAGATCGACGATGTTTCCGGAAAACTGGCTATTTCACTACTAGAAAAAAATGGACATAAAGTCAATTTTTACGCTATAGTGCCCGATAGTAAGCTCTACATACTAAATGCGGTCTCCGAGGCTCTACTGAGTAAGGATGTAGACGTAGTTTTAACGATAGGCGGAACCGGTCTCTCAGCCACCGATATAACCGTGGAGACTTTAAAGCCGATATTTGATAAAGAAGTAGAAGGATTCGGAGATATTTTTAGAAACATGAGCTTCAAAGAGATAGGAGCTGCAAGCTACATGTCTAGAGCTACAGCCGGCTTAGTGGAGGGAAAGATAATCTATTGTCTCCCCGGCTCCCCTCAAGCGGTTGAAATGGCGGTAAAGAAGTTGATACTTCCGGAGGTAGGTCATTTAGTCTATATAGCTAGGCGAGATTTAAGGTGAGCAAATGTTTTTTAAGAAACTCTTGAGAACCAGCGAGGCTTGGAGAATTATAAAAAATGTTTTGGAAAAAATAGAGCTTCCTATTGAAGAAGTAGAAGTTGATTCAGCCCTAGGACGCTATCTAGCGGAAGATGTAAAGTCTAACGTAGATATTCCTCCATACGATAAATCAGCCGTCGATGGTTTTGCCGTAAAATCAATGGACTTGACTGGAGCTTCTCTCTACAATCCAGCTCTGCTGAAATACATAGGCGAAGTTGCGATAGGCTCATCTCCGAGATATGTAATCCGGGAGGGAGAAGCTGTTAAAGTCGATACTGGAGCCCCTATACCCGGCGGAGCTGATGCCGTAGTAGAACTGGAAAGCTGTAATATACTCGGCGAATATGTTGAAGTTACTAAGCGTGTAGCGCCTTTTGCTAACGTAATCAGGAAGGGAGAAGATGTCGAAAAGGGAGAAATAGTAGCGGAGAGGGGTTATAGAATAAAACCTTGGGATATAGCTCTTATAAAGGGAGTAGGAGTAGAGAAGATAAAAGTGTATAAGCCTCCCAAAGTGGTTTTAATATCTACTGGGAGCGAGCTTTCACCTTCTTGGGAGAATGGAAAAATCGTAGATACTAACAAGCCTAACCTCAAGAATCTGCTTAAGCTATTGTCTATAGATGCCTTGGATATGGGAATAGTGGGAGATATGCGCGAAGAAGTTAAAAAAGCTTTAGAAACTGCGTGTGAAAACGCCGACATAATAATTACGACGGGGGGTGTATCGGTTGGGGAAAGAGATTATACCATAAAAATCCTCGAGGAAATCGGCGAAATTTACCTACATGGAGTAGCTGTACGCCCCGGTATGCCTTTTGCATTCGCTAAGATAGGGGACACACTCGTGTTCGCGCTTCCGGGAAATCCCGTAGCCGCATACGTAGACTACAAGCTTTTTGTGGAAACATCTATACTCCATCTTTATAGCGCAAAGCCTCCGGATATACCTATAATGGCTAAGCTTAAGTATAAGATACCTTCATCCTTGGGCTTCAAAGAATTCGTGAGAGTCAAACTAGAGAATACGGGAAAAGAGGTGTACGCGATACCGGTAAGGAGGAGAGGATCGAGCATCTTATCCAGCATAGTTCGCTCGGATGGAGTAGTAGTCATCCCTGAGGATTCTGAAGGCTTGCCGGAAGGAACCACAACAAGAGTCTATCTTCATACTCAACCCTGGAAAGGCATTTTAGAAGATGGCAACAGCTAAAAACGATATATAGAACATAGATTTAGGTAGAATGGGGTTGTTGTGAGAGTCGAATTTCGTAAATTGATCTCTGTAGAGGAAGCTCTTAACAGGCTCTACAAATACTACGAGCCTCGACCTTTAGGTTTTGAATATGTAGATGTTAGAAGTGCCCACGGCAGGATATTGGCTGAAGATATACAAGCTCGCTTCGACGTTCCCCACTTCGATCGCGCGGCTATGGACGGCTATGCGGTCAGAGCTGTGGATACCATGGGGGCTGACGAGTGGAATCCTGTAAGATTGTTATTAGTCGGACGTGTTGAAGCCGGAGAAATACCCAAAGTTGAAGTTAGAAAGAGCACTGCCGTAGAGGTTGCTACTGGAGCCGTTATGCCTAAGGGATCAGACGCCGTGGTTATGGTGGAGGATACTAGAGAAGCTGATGGATATATTGAAGTTTTCTCTTCAGTAGCTCCTGGAGATAACGTCTACAAGGCGGGTTCTGATATAGGATTCGGCGAAGTAGTTTTGAGAAGGGGGACTCGGCTAGGATACAGAGAAATAGGCATACTGGCTTCTCTTGGCTACGAAAAAGTCAAGGTATTTTCGAAGCCTAAGGTGGCGATTCTATCTACGGGAAATGAGCTCCTAAAGCCTGGAAGTGAACTTGAGTATGGGAAGATATATGATGTTAACACTTATACTCTTTCAGTACTAGTTGAGGAAAGTGGAGGAGAGCCTCTACCCCTAGGGATCGTTAGAGACAGGTATGAAGAACTGAAAAACGCGATTCTAAATGCGTTAGAAAGCTCTGATTTGGTGATAACGTCGGGCAGCACCTCTGTAGGCGCCGGAGATATTATCTATAAAATTTTTGATGAGACAGCTGAGGCCCAAGATCCGGGAGTTATAGTTCATGGACTTAAGTTAAAGCCAGGTAAACCCACAATTATAGCGGTGGTTAAGGGGAAACCGGTTTTCGGTCTTCCAGGCTACCCTCTCTCTGCTCTAATAGCGTATATAAAAGTAGTCGATCCAGTCTTACGTAAGCTAGCTGGCCGCCCCAGCAGAGAGTATTTGAAAATCAAAGCTAAAATACTCTTCAGTTTCCGGCCCGTAAGGGGAAGGGTAAACATTATACCCGTTTCCCTTGTCAAGAGAGAGAAGGGCTTCGTCGCCTTTCCCATAATCAAAGGCTCGGGCGCGGTAAGCTCCTTACTACTCGCTGACGGTTTTATCGAAGTACCCGAAGATATCCTATACGTAGAAGAGAGGAGTGTTTTCGACGTTGAGCTTTTTTCCGAGAGTTTAGAGATACCAGACTTGCACATAGTAGGAAGCCACTGCCTAGGACTAGAACTCCTTCTTTCCATTTTATACAAAAGAGGAGTTAAAAGCCGAGCTATAAACGTGGGGTCTATGGGAGGCTTTTTGGCGATTAAGAGGGGGGAAGCTGACATAGCTGGCGTCCACATGCTTGATCCCGAAACTGGTGTTTACAATAAGCCATATTTCCTAAAGTTAAATCTAAGGGATCACGCGGTTCTAGTTAA
>JALURF010000146.1:0-1763 GCA_027017165.1 Thermofilaceae archaeon | reverse complement strand
GTTAAGGGATATCTTAGAGAACAAGGTTTTATCGTAAAGAGGGGTAATCCCAAGAAGATAAAAAATTTCAGCGATCTGCTGAGAGATGACATAGTTTTTATAAATAGGAGTAAGGGATCGGGAACCCGCGCGCTTATAGACCTTCACCTCAAGAGAATAGCTAAGGAGAGAGGCATAAAGTTTGAAGAAATTATAGCTAAGATCGAGGGATATAGCGTCGAAGCCAAAACTCATACAGCCGTAGCGGCCGCCGTATACTATGGAAGAGCAGACGTGGGGGTCGGTAATAGAGCCGCGGCTCAACTCTATAATCTGGATTTTATACCAATTGCATGGGAGGAGTATGATTTCGTAATTAGAAAAGAAGTTTTAGAGAGCAAACCGGTGAGCTTTTTCCTTGATGTACTATTAAGTGAGGAGTTTGCAAATCTTTTAGAAGAAAAACTCGTGGGCTTTAGAGTCAGCAAAAACACTGGTAATATCGTTGACATTTGAATTTTCAATATTTATACTGGAGTATTTTTAATTCAAAATCGCTACTTTAAACGAATTCTAGAGCAGTGATACCAATACGTGGTTATACCTTATAAAGCAGATTTAATAATGCCAGTTCTATAGATTTAAAGAGATAGCCATGACTGCTAGTGATTTAAAGTTCTTCTTCAGACCAAAAGCCGTGGCTATAATCGGAGCTTCAAGAGAAGAGGAAAAACCCGGCCACGTCATACTGGCCAATTTCCTAGAGAATAAGAGAAAGGGGCGTTTTAAAGGAGAAGTCTACGCTGTTAATCCATTTGTAGATGAGATACTGGGGGTTAAAACGTACCCCACGGTGCTGGACATACCAGGTGAAGTAGATCTTGGAGTTATAGTCGTCCCGGCTAAAGTAGTGCCGAAGGTTATGGAAGACTGTGGCATGAAAGGAGTTAAAGGAGTTATAATAATCTCGGCTGGTTTCAGCGAAATAGGAAATGTAGAGCTCGAAGAGAAGATAAAAGATATAGCATCCCACTATGGAGTCAGGATAATCGGCCCCAACTGTATAGGCATCTATGATCCATACGGCGGAATAGACACTTTTTTCCTACCAGTTTACAAAGTACTAAAGGATGGTAGAAAAATAGTGTCGACTCCCCGGCCGAGGAGAGGTTATATATCGTTAATGAGTCAAAGCGGAGCTTTTGGTACGGCAGCTTTAGACTACATGTCCGGAGAGAATATAGGGATAAGCTCTTTCGTTAGCTACGGTAATAAAGCAGATGTCGATGAAGCAGATCTACTAGAGTACTTCGCTGAAGACGAGAATACAAGAGCTATAATGATTTACGCCGAGAGTATTGAGAGGGGTAGGAAGTTCATAGAAGTCGCTTCTCAAGTTTCATTAAAGAAACCTATAATAGCGCTAAAAGCTGGTAGGACCTCTGCTGGTTCCCGGGCGGCAGCTTCTCATACTGCGGCTATGACGGGAGTTGATGAAATCTATGAAGCGGCTTTTAAAAAAGCGGGAGTTATAAGGACCTACACTACCGAAGAGTTCTTCGATGCGGCCAAGGCTTTGGCTTTCCAACCCCCAGCCAAAGGTAGGAGAGTTGGAATAATAACTGATGGAGGAGGAGCCGGGGTTATGACGACTGACGCCTTAGAAACACTGGGAATGGAAGTTCCAGAGCTAACGGGGGAAACTAGGAGGAGGCTGAGAGAGCTCGTGGAAAAAGGTGTTCTTCCGCCATTCGCCACGCTAAGCAACCCCGTAGATTTAACTG
>JALURF010000145.1 GCA_027017165.1 Thermofilaceae archaeon | reverse complement strand
GTTTTCTAGACTCGAATGAAAGATGTACTGATAATAGAAGATCCGGAAACAGCGAAAGTACTCATCGATAAGACAAGGCTTAAGATACTACATTTACTAAGGATGGGAGAGCACACCGCCTCGGAGCTTTCACAATTTCTAGAGCTTTCGCCTCAAGCTATTTTCTATCATTTGAAAATTCTAGAGAAACATGGGTTAGTGGAAGTTGTTAGAACTGTGAGTAAGAAAAATCTAATCGAGAAGTATTATAGGGCTACAGCGCGGATTTTTCTGGTCTCCTACCTGGTTTTTGAAAGTGAGGAATTTGAGGAAAAGGTACGGGATATAGTAGCCGAAGCTATTGACGTTTTCGGCTTGAAAGTAGGAGAGAAGGAGTTTACAGAATTGATGCGCAGGTATCTTTCGCTTAAAAGTAGGGCTATAGAGGAGATCTTATCTAAGCGTAGGAAGGCTCTCCATAAGAAGATGAGCCCGATAATCGATTTTCTAGCGGTTATGCGTATGGTATCATACCCGGAGTTTTCTAAACTGGTCTCCAGGTATAGAGAATTGGAGGGATCATAAGTGGCTTTGAAAAGGCTTTTAGCATACGCGCTTAGGTATAAGAGAAACCTAGTACTAGCTTCTCTATTCTCCGCGGTATCAGCTGTAGCCGGGGTATTTGCGCCTCTCGTAGCTAAACAAGCCGTAGATTTGGTTGTAAGTTTCAGATTCGAAGAAGTCGTGCTTTATGCTGGTTTATTCGTGTTTTTATCGGTTATAAGAGGAGTTTCATCTTTTATTCAAAGCATAGAGTCTAGAAAACTGGCGGAGTATATCTCTTATGATTTGAGAGTAGAGTTGTATAGGAAATTTCAAGATTTATCGCTCATCTACTTGTATAGGAAGGGGGTGGGTAAGCTCGTAGCCCGCGCGACGGGGGATATAGAGCGTATTAAAGGATTTTTCGGTTTTACTCTTTCAGGTTTTATGGGAGGATTAGTCTTAGTAATATTCTCTATGGGATCTATGTTATCTATCGACCCCATGCTTGCAGTCATATCGTTGAGTGTTTTAGCTCCTCTCCCATTTCTCATTAAGCGATTTGCAGGAAAAGTGAGGTTTTACTTTAGAAACGCGAGGGAGGAGTATGCTAAGATGACGACTGTGCTGCGGGAAACGCTGGTATCGATGATGCCCATAAGGGCTGTCGGCGCTGTAGAGTATATGGCTGAGAAATTCGCTGGGTTTAACTCGGGGTATGCGAGTAGCATGATTTCTGTGGGCAGGATAAGAGCTTTGGCTTGGCCTACTTTCGGCTTTTTCACGAATTTAGCGGTATTACTGGTTCTTTGGTGTGGGGGTTTGAAGGTTATAGGTGGAGAGCTTTCCATAGGCGACGTAGTGGCGTTTACTATGTACGTGAGCATGATCTCGTGGCCTATTACTTCTATAGGCATACTCACGGTTATAGCGGAGCGCGCTGGAGTAGCGGCTTCTAGAGTTTTCGAAGTATTGGATGAGAAAGAAGATATTGAAGAGGATCCGAACGCTTCTCCGCTGAGAGTTAAGCGGGGCGAGGTGATTTTCGAAGATGTATGGTTTAGCTATGATGGAGAAAAGTGGGTGTTAAAGGGGCTAAACCTTAGAGTTAAGCCGGGAGAGTTTATAGCTATAACGGGAGCTCCGGGTAGTGGTAAAAGCACTTTGGCCATGTTGCTCATTAGATTGGCTGACCCTCAAAGAGGGCGCGTATTGATCGACGGACAGGATATTAAGAAGGTTACCGTGGAATCTCTCCGAAGACAAGTTACGCTAGTGCATCAGGATATCTACCTGTTCCCCGATACGATTAGGAATAATATAGCTTACGCGAAGCCAGATGCTTCGATGGAGGAGATCGTCAAGGTTGCCAAACTTGCTAGAATTCATGATTTCATAATTGGATTGCCGAAGGGCTATGATACTCTAATCGGTGAGCGGGGTATAACTGTTAGCGGAGGGCAGAGACAGAGGCTGGCTCTGGCGCGGGCTCTGTTGATTGATCCTAAAATCGTGGTTCTAGACGATACTACATCTGAGGTAGATGCGGAGACTGAGAGAGCTATCTATGACGCGGTTACTAAACATCTCAGAGGTAAGACTCTTATAGTGATAACTCAGCGCCCAGCTACTATGGCGCTCGCCGATAGAGTAGTGGTTTTGGAAGACGGAAGAGTTGTAAAGGATATTCGAAAAGAAAAGGTCGTAGCGGAGGGCATGTTTTGATGCATCGTTTAAGCCATTTAGCTAGATACGAAGAAGAGGAGGTAACTCTTCCTCTAAAGGAAATAGTTAAACGTTTAATGCCGTTGGTAAAGCCTCATGCTAAATATTTCTCGGCTGCGATCGCGGGGACTTTGGGTAGGATGGTTTTAAACTTAATCTTTCCCATGTTAATGGGATATCTAGTAGATTCAGCACTGGCAGGAAACTTCGACGAGTTGCTACAATTCTCCGTTATATTCCTCGGATGTGCTATAGCGTATTGGTTTATAAACTACGCGCGTATCTACCTGATTTCTCTCGCGGGGCAGAGGTTCATTAGAGATCTTCGAGACATACTGTTTAGGAAACTGCTTAGAGTTAAAATAGCCTTCTTGAGAAGGGAGGAGGTCGGCAGGCTAGTGTCTAGGGTTATGAATGACGTAGACGTAATAGGCGATACCTTTACCAGCGGTTTGATAGATATGTTCGCTGATATAGCCGCTATGAGCGGGGCTTTTGTGATAATGGTGTTTATTAGTCCTCAGCTTACGCTAGCTATACTTCCGCTAATACCGGCGATATTTCTGATAAACTACTATTTGGCTGTTAGAGCTAGAGAAACGTTTAGAAAGGCTAGAAAGGCGATTGCTAAGGTAACGGCGAAGGTTGAACAGGAGATTTCTGGCGCAGCCGTTGTGAAGACTTATGTTCAAAGGAGGAAGAT
>JALURF010000144.1 GCA_027017165.1 Thermofilaceae archaeon | reverse complement strand
ATGGCGCAGTGTACGTTGGGGAGAGAAATGAAATTCCAGGTGAGAAAGAGATCAGGGAGGAATTATTCGAAGTTCTTAGAAATGCTTTAAAGAAGGTTGGAGGAAAGAAATTGGGAGAATCGGCGTTTGGGGCTATACAGCAAGTTATAGTTAAAATTCCAGAATATCTCTATGTGTCGGATGAAGCAGTGAAGTTTTTCTGGAGGTACATCAAGGGAATTAACCCTGTTCGGAAACCGAATTATCAGAAAATATATAGTTATCTCAAAGAGGTTTCGCCGGATCTGTCTGATGTCGAATTGGAGAATTTATCTCTTAAAGCAAAAACTGTGCATAACCTCTGGTTGATATTTAACGGAGTTAGGCAAATATTTGAGTCTAGGGGAGTCGCACAAGATGTATGGCTTAACGCACTTAGAGAATCGATAGGACCTATCGATTTTCGAGAAGTAGCTGAGCTAGCCAACACTACTCCTACGAAGAGAGTAGTCAGCGCTACGTTAGCTTTTCTCAAAGAGACGAAGCTGATAGAGGAGGAGAGAGAAGCGATAATTGATAGGCTCATTAAAGCCTTTGCCGTGGCGTCGGTTAAAATGAGAAGATATGCCGAGGAAAGAGGTTTGATAAAAGAAGTGTTTAGTGATGCTGTTGATATGATGCTCAATGAAGTAGTTGTCTCCTTGTATAATGGAGAAGTTAGTACGATTGTTGAGATAAAACTCGGAGAGTATGTAGAGGGCAAGGCGAGAGGGACGCCAGTCTGTGTGATCTGTGGGCGAGAGGCTAGATATGAAGCTGCGGCTTCTCTCGTGGGGAAGGGAACTCAGAGTTTTCTTAACTTGCTCCCCGGGGGCGTTAGGATAAGTAAGACGATGAAAGCCAGGATATGTCCTGCGTGTAGGCTAGAGGGGAGTTTAAGAAGTCTTTTAAACTTCAAGCCGGATAGATGGGATGTATACTACGTAGCTCCCATGTTCACTATGTCTCCACAGTACTCATCGATGTTCTGGAGCGAGTTAAATAAAGCTCTCATCGCGGGCCGAGAATTGTCGGTTATGAACCCCGATTTTAAAGAAAAATTCGTTAAGGGTAAGGTGGATGTTTTGAGTATAGCTAGGAATCCCTTAGAGCTTCATACTATTCTTGGCAAGAGTAAAGATGAAGTTCTGGAGGAGCTGGCGAAGCGGTTAGAAGAGGAGGTAGAGGATTTGGAGTATTTCTGTGAGATAATAGGGGAGAAGGTGACGAACTGGCTTGAAGCAGCAAAACTAGTCGTTGAGAGAGGATTCGGGGATTACGGCCTGGGCGATGACTACTCTATAGCCTTTTTCTCGGGCAATTTTATGATGCTTTTCGCTGTGTCTCCGGGACCGCGCGACGAACCAGAAACCAGTAAAATGTTGAGGAGGTTAAACCTAGCGTTAATGCTACACTACATATTCCATGCTGCTGTTTACATTCCAGATGAGAAAATGGTTCCATTCGCGGAGTTTAGGCCTTTAGGCGCGGCTAGAGCGCCTCTAAAAGTAGATCTTATAGCCTTGCCTAGAAACAGAGGATTCCGCTTGGAGGATGGATGGGTTTCCATACCTCAAGCATTGACTCTCTCTGAGATTTTAACAGCGGCGGAGTTGGCCGAGGATAGCATGAGGAGGACCGGGACTGGATACGGTAGAGCTGGGCTTTTAGAAGTGCTTACCCGGCCTCCGGGGATGGTACTTAAAAGATTCGTGAACGGAGGTTTTTCGTATAAAAAGGTCGGAGCCTTTTTGGAATTTTTAGATTTTTTGGATAGGTGGTGGTATGAGCAGGCCTCTAGTTAAAATGGTTGAGAGGGGAGAGGGAGTAGACCTAACCAAGATTAGAGAAGAGATAAAAAGTGTGGCCGATATGCTGGCCGACTACCTTAACAACTACTACTGGCCGGAGCAGATCAGCTATACTAAGCATGGCGTCATGGGCCCCGTCGGGAAGCTCATAAGCGTCATGGAGAGCGGGAGATTTGAAAGCAAGGAGGCATTGATAGGCTTTATCGTTAATATACATAATAACACTTCTAGAGTTAAGATTTCTAAAGAAGCTATAGATATTCTCGAACAGGCTGTCGATAAGCTCTTGGAGATCAAGTCTAAAACTACTACTAGAGTATGGGTGAGGCTTTTACGAGAGCTCGACTATGCCGTGTATAAGCATAAAATGAAGAGAATAGTCGAGTCAGTTGCTCAAAAGACCAAAGTTAAAATGGGAGGTGAATAGAATGTATGATTTCCTAGAACCGTTAGAAGGGTTGTTCGAAGAGAAAATACCTCTACTGAAAACAGCTAGAACTCTCCAAGTACTGGTTATAAGGCAGACGCACGATTATACCATTTTTAGGACAGAGGAAACTCGTGAATTAAACGTAGTGACGTTACCTAGATCCGCCGACAATCCAGAAGCAGTTCTCAAAGTTGTCATGCTGGCCAGTAAGCAGAAAGCCCCTGAGAACAGGATGTACGCTAGACTTTTCAAAACTTATGCTGCCGCGCTAGGAGTAACCCTAGAACCCAGCGTTTTAGATTGTAGGTTAAAAGATAACTTGTGTAGAAGGTGTCCTCGCTGTGTCTTGTTCGGAGCTGTCACTACTGAGGCTAGGCAGGAGGAGAGGTGGAATATAAAGCATAGAATAGAGTATAGCTCGGCTTATAGCATAGAGCCCTACGAGGAGATAAGCGAATTAATAACCTTTAACGCCGTAGATACGGCGACTCAATCAACTGGACAAGCTTTAGGCGTCACGGAGAATATTAGACCAATCGCTCATTTCCCCAGCGTTGTAACCTTAAAGAGCGTGACTCCAGAGGAATTTATCTTCTACTTAAAAACTTTAATGGCTACTAAGAGCTACGGCGCCGAAACCAGGATTAAGGGAGACGTGGTAAACACGATAGTGGGCGTGGCGGGAGGTTTTGAGGAGATAATAACG
>JALURF010000143.1 GCA_027017165.1 Thermofilaceae archaeon | reverse complement strand
TATTTGAAAGGTCAAAATGCTGTAATATTTACTAACGAGAACGTGTTTGCTCTTAAACTGTTTCTAGATAAAAATAGAATTCCTAGAGAAGCTAGAGCCGGAGATATAGCTCAAGACGATATAGTAATTCCGGCCGGAAACACTAACTTCGCGCCGGGTCCTATTCTCTCTCTCTTTAGCAAGTTAAAAATACCGACTAGTATAAAAGAGGGTAGCATATGGGTTTCTAAGGACACTGTAGTAGCGAGGGCCGGTGAGGAGATTTCAGCTGAACTCGCTGATTTATTGAAGAAACTGGGAATAAAACCGATAAAGGTTGGTTTAGATTGTCAAGTTGCGTATACTGATGGAGTGATAATTCCTAAAGATCTCCTAGAAATCGACTTAGACGAAGCTAAGAAGGAAGTTGAAAGCGCTGTACAAGCGGCCTTTAACCTAGCTCTGAACTCGATATATCCAACTCCCGAAACTGTAAGATTTATTGTGAGCAAGGCTCACATTGAAGCCCTTAACCTATCTGTCGAGGCAGCGTTGCCCGTAAGCGATGCTTTACCGTTTGTAATAGCTAAGGCTCATCTCCAAGCTTCACTGTTAAAGAAAATTGTGGATGAGAAAGCAAGCTAGGCTCGACTAAACTTATATCAGCGATTTTATAATAATTTTAACCGAGCGTGAGGTCATGGAAGAGAACCTAGTCGATCTGCCATTTTTTGTCAAAAACGGGTTTTATAAGAAAAAGTGCAAAGCATGTGGCAAGATATTTTGGACTCTTAGGGAGGACCAGGAGTATTGTGGAGATCAGCCTTGCGTAGATTATAGCTTTATAGGAAAGCCCATACGCGCACCGGTGAGTGATGTATTTGGAGTTAGGAAGGCGTTTATAGAGTTCTTTAAGGAGAATAATCATTCATTTGTTAAAAGATATCCCGTTGTAGCTAGGTGGAGAGAAGACGTATATTTGGTGGGTGCGTCTATCTACGATTTTCAGCCATGGGTAACGCAGGGAATAATACCGCCTCCAGCAAATCCTCTAGTTATTTCTCAGCCTAGTATAAGGCTGACTGATGTCGATAACGTAGGTAAAACGGGACGGCATTTAACTGGTTTCGAGATGATGGCACACCACGCCTTTAATATAGGAGGTGTGAAAGTTTATTGGGCTAATGAGACAGTTGAGTATGCTTTTCGCGTACTTACGGAAGCTTACAAGATACCTGAGGAGGAGATAAGCTTTAAATTTGATTGGTGGAGCGGCGGAGGGAATGCCGGAGAGGATTATGAGGTTTTAGTCAGAGGTCTCGAAGTAGCGACTTTAGTGTTTATGCACTACAGAGTCGAAAATGGCGAAGTAATACCGATGCCTAATAAGATAGTCGATACGGGATATGGGTTAGAGCGGTTAGTATGGTTATTCAAGGGTGATCCGACAGTTTATGATGCAGTATTTCCCGAGATAGTTAATTATTTAAAGAAAAGAGCGGGAGTGAAAGATCTACCCAAAGAAATAGCCGTAGTACTAGCCTCCAAACTGGGTCGAATAGATTATAAAGAGCCTGAGAAAGCAGTCGTTATTAAGGAGAAGATCGCGGCAGAGCTAGGGTTTGATATAGCCAGTCTTGATAAATTACTGGAACCCCACGAGAATATATACGCCTTAGCTGATCATTCTAGAACGCTTGTTTGGATGCTCGGCGACGGCATTGTTCCTTCTAATACTGGAGCTGGGTACTTAGCCAGGCTTCTTATTAGACGGTCTATCCGCTATCTTTCTAGGTTAAACTTGGAAATTCCTCTCAGCGAGTTAATTTCGAGACAGATAAAAATCTGGTCAAGAGATTTCCCAGAGTACGTTGAGCTAGAAGATACTATAAATGAAATGATAGATCATGAAGAACAGCGCTATAAGAAAACACTAGCTCGGGGTTATAAGCTGCTCGCAAATAAGCTTAAAAAGATGAAGCAAAAAGGCTCAAAAGAGCTTCCCATCGATGATCTAATACTGCTCTATGACTCTCACGGCCTACCTCCAGACATAGTCTCGGAAATCTCTAAAGAATACGATATATCTGTATCTGTACCACTTGATTTCTTCTCTCGAGTAGCAGCTAGACATGAGAAACCTCAATCGCCTAAGAAGGAAGTTGAAGAAATGATACCTCTTGAAGATTTACACGGTTTGCGTCCTACAAGGCTTTTATACTACGAAAGCCCCGAAGTTTATAATTTCACTGCAAAAATTTTAGCAATACTTAATGGTAAATATGTAGTCTTGGATCAAACCGGTTTCTACCCTCTAGGAGGAGGACAGCCTTTCGATACTGGTATACTTAAAAAAGGTGACAGAAAGTGCAATGTGATGCGAGTTTTTAAGATCGGAAATATCGTCTTACATGAGTGTGATCGAGTTCCATTTAAGCAGGGAGAAATAGTAGAAGGAATTGTAGATAGGGAGAGACGAGAAGCTTTAAGACGGAGTCATACTGCAACGCATATCATTCTTGGAGCTGCGCGCCGCATATTAGGCCCGCAGGTATGGCAGGCTGGAGCTGAAAAAGGAGTTGAGAGGAACAGGTTGGATATAACCTATCATAGGTCAATAAGTGAGGAAGAGCTTCGGAAGATAGAAATGCTAGCTAATAGGGTAGTTATGGAGAATAGAAGAGTGAGTATAAAGTGGATGGATAGAAATGAAGCTGAGGGAAAGTATGGTTTCATAATATACCAAGGAGGTGTGGTGCCGTCCGCAAAGATTAGGATCGTCGAGATAGAGGGCTGGGATGTAGAGGCATGTGGAGGACTTCACTGCAAAAGTACGGGTGAGGTAGGTTTAATTAAGATAGTAAATTCGGAGCGAATACAAGATGGCGTGAACCGACTAATTTTTAAAGCGGGTTTATCAGCTTTAGAATATGTTCAAGAATCAGAATTTATCCTGAAATCTATAACGAATATATTGAATACTCAAAGAG
>JALURF010000142.1 GCA_027017165.1 Thermofilaceae archaeon | reverse complement strand
CTATAATTCTATTATCTAGTGATGTAGATGAAGTGCTGGCGCTCGCCGATGAGATTCTAGTAATGTACAAAGGTAGGAAAGTTGCGCTACTTCCGAATAAAAATTTAACTAGGGACTATATTATGAAGTTAATGAGCGGTAAAACGCTTTTAGAGAAAAAGACGAGGTGAGATTTTGGCTAAAGAATTGGATTTCGCTTCTCGCCTCAGAGATTTCTGGGCTAGAATTACAGTTTATGAAACTGTAAAACCTCTAGTAGCGCTGATAGGGTTATTCGTGGGCTCTTCCATACTCTCCCCTCACTTTTTATCAATATATAACCAGCGTATACTTTTATTACAAACCGCCCCTCTGGCTATGATAGCTCTTGGAGAAGCTATGACTATTTTGATGGGAAGTATAGATTTATCCCCTGGATCCGTGATGGCTTTAGCTGGAACTGTCGCTGCGATATTCCACGTGGCGTATGGCTATCCTCTCGTTTTATCTATACTCGCTGGGTTAGCGATGGGCGCCTTGGTGGGATTCTTAAACGGTATCTTGGTGACTAAGGCTAAAATACCGTCTTTCGTAGTGACGCTAGCCGCTCTAGTCGCGGGCAGGGGGATGGTACTCGTCCTTACCGGCGGCCAGCCCATAGTAGGGCTGACTGAATTCCGAATTTTTACGAGTGATATCGCCGGGCTACCTTTAATGGTTTGGATTTTTATAATTTTCACTGCCATCACGTATCTCATGCTCAAAAGGACGTCTCTTGGGATAATGGTGTACGCCATCGGAGGGAATGAGGAAGCAGCTAGATACTCTGGGATAAACGCTGACGCCGCTAAGCTGTTGATATTTACGTTAGCCGGGCTTTACTACGCTATAGCTGGCTTAATGATGAATGCCAGACTTGAAGTAGCGTATCCTTGGACTGGATGGGGGTATGAGCTAGATGCTATAGCTTCGGCTGTTCTCGGAGGAATACAGCTGATAGGCGGTGTGGGCTCGCCGCTAGGACCCACTATAGGCGCTTACATGTTAGCGTTGATAACTAACGTTTTAATTCTGCTAGGCGTGAGTCCGTACTATCAATGGGTTGTTAAAGGAGTTGTATTGGCGATAGCCGCTACCGCACTTACGAGAGGATTGAAGTATGTAAAGTGAAATCTAAATTAACAGCACCCATTTAAATACTTACTCCGAAAAAATTATAACATTCAAATTCATCTTTTCTAGTAGTATATAGTGAATAAGCCCAGTTTGATGGGGATAATATGAAATTGTCTGGAATTTCAAAAACAGTACTAGTGCTTATAGTAGTTGTAGTAATTATAGCTGGCGTTCTCGCATATTTTCTACTGGGCCCAGGCGTCCCCACAGCTCCTAAGAAGATAAAATTGGGCTTGTTTATCAGCAATCTAGGTAATCCCTATTTCGTCGCTTTAAAAGACGGCGCAGAAGCCGCTGTTAAAGAATTAAAGAATAAAGGCATAGAAGTAGAAATGATTGTTTACGATGCAAAAGATGATCCAAGCCTACAGGTTAGCCAGATAGAAACCGCAACCGGAATTAGTGCAGTACTCGTAAACCCAGTGCACAAAGAGGCTATTCAACCAGCTTTGAGAAAGGTGATAGAGGTCGGTATACCGGTCGTAACCACTGATAGAGATGTCGCTGATCCGACGTTAAGGCTGGTTTTCATAGGCACGGATAATGTTAAGGGCGCTGAACAGGCAGCCGAAGCTTTAATCAAAGCTCTTCAAGAAAGCGGGAAGCCTCAACCCTGGAGAGTGGTTATACTAAACGGAATACCAGGCACGACTGCCGCGGAGGATAGGAAGAAAGGCTTCCATAACGTCTTAGATCCTCTCGTAGGACAGGGTAAAGTCGTTATAGTAGCGGAGGAAATCGCGAACTTCAGAAGAGATCAGGGATTATCCGTGATGGAGTCGATACTAGCTAAGGAAAAAGTTGACGCTGTTATAGCGGCTAACGATGAGATGGCTTTAGGAGCCATTCAAGCTATCGAGGGAGCCGGACTAAAGCCGGGCGTAGACGTTATCGTAGTCGGCTACGATGCAATCCCCGATGCTGTAGAAGCCGTCCGTCAAGGTAAGATGTACGCTACTATAGCTCAATCACCGTTCCTCCAGGGTTACTGGGCTGTATACGCAGCCTACTACCATATCACCCAAGGCTGGAAGCCAGCGGAAGATTGGATTCCAACGCCCACAGTAGTAGTGACCAAGGCTAACGCAGATACCTTCCAAGTGGAAGTTGCCTCACCCAAGCCTTTGCCTGGAGCTCCTTAAAACCTATATTTTTCTTTAATTTCTCTAAAATACCACCGACACTTTTATATTGAGTCTAGGCTTCGAATATTCGTGCCTAAAAAAGCGGAGTTTATGGTCTATATAGATAGAGATAAGGGCTTAAAGCTTCACTTGAGGAAAGATCCTAGTGGTTTGGGTGTTTTGATTATAAACGCGTCGCGCGTAGTCTATTTGAACAGGACAGCTACTTTCTACGTCGAATGTATGTTGAAAAATCTCCCTCCTGAGAAAATTGTGAGATTAGCTATGAAGAATTTTAAAGGAGTAAGCCGTGAAAGAGTACTGAAGGATTACGAAGAGGTGGAGTATAAAATTAATAGTTTTATTAGGGGCGAGGCATGCCCGGTCACGTATCTGGGTTTTAAGAGGGTAGACCCGTTTACTATTAGGACTTCCGCTCCCTTTAGGGCAGACCTAGCTATTACCTACGCGTGTAATAATCGCTGTGTACACTGCTACAGTTCTTCCCCCGAACACGAGAAAAAAGAACTTCCTTTAAAGTCCTGGTTTAGGATTTTAGAGAAACTCTATAAGATAGGAGTTCCCAACGTGTTGTTCACGGGAGGCGAGCCCACCCTAAGGGACGATCTTCCAGATATGGTTAGAAAGGCTGAAGAACTGGGATTGGTTACGGGGCTCGTGACGAACGGGAGGAGGCTTAGCGATAAAAGTTTCCTAGATAAGCTTGTGAAAGCAGGCCTGGATTACGTTCAGGTGACCTTGGAGAGCAATAGGCCGGGCGTACACGATAGGATAACGGGCGTTAAAGGTAGCTGGGAGGAAACAGTTAAGGGTATAAAAAACGTCTTGGATGCTGGTATTTACTTAGATGTGAACACTACTTTGAACAAGTATAACGTGGATCATGTAGAGGAGTACGTGGATTTCTTACACGAGCTTGGAGTTGAAAATGTCTCCGCTAACAAGCTTATATATTCGGGGCGCGGGCTGGAGGTTAAGGATTGGTTTGAACCCAGTATTGAGGAATTGAGGAAGGCTTTAGAGACTTTCTTGGAGAAGACAGCTGAATACGGCATGAATTTTCAATGGTATGGAGTGACTAGGTATTGCGAGTATAACCCGGTTGAAGAAGGGCTTGGGCTAAGGTTTTGTTCCGCCTGTAGTATTACAGTGGCTGTAGAGCCGGATGGAACTGTTATACCCTGTCAAAGCTACTACGAGCCTCTGGGCAATATATTGAAGGATAAGTGGGAGAAGATTTGGAATCACTCTCTCTGTATAGAGATTAGGGAGAAGAAATATGCATGGGAGAAGTGTCTAGACTGCTCCCTCTTTACGGCTTGTGGAGCGGGGTGTCCATTAGAAGCTAAGGTAAAGCCGTTGGAGCCAGCGATTATCTAGCGTTTATTCTCTCAGTATCTTAAATCCCTTTCTTAAAAACTCCCTCTTAGGTATTACGTGTACTTCTCGTTTCTCGTCTTCTATTTCGACTAGAAATGTCGATACTCTACGAACCAATCCTTTAACTCCCTCTATTTCTATTTTCATTCCAGGCTTTATGAGCTCAGCTTCTTTAGAAACTAAGACTATAGCCTCCTCTTTTAATCCTAAGCCTACGAGAAGCGCCAAGGTCAGTCCCACGCTAACCGCCACCACTAGGAAGACAGCTTGAGCCGCTGAAGCTACTATGTGAGGCGCTATCTCCGCTACATCAAACGCTACGAAAACTAGCACCATGTAGAGCAAGTATTTAAAGCTAGTAGCTAAAATAGCTACTATATTCCTCGGGACCGCTTCTTCAGGCATGAGTCGCTCGATAACGTCTGTAAGCCAGTCCACTAGCAGAATGCCTAAGAGGAATATTATAACTGCCCCTATTAGCCTTGGTATGTAAGCGGCTATCATCAATCCTATCTCGTTTAAAACCGCTATTTGAAGAAGGGATAACGCGGTCATTATCGTGAGAACGTAGATGACCAGTCTGACGAGTATAGATGCTATCCTCGAGAACGGGTAGCCAGCTTGAAGAAGTTGTTTTCCAATAGTTGTTTTTCCGAAGCTTTCATCTATCTTTATCATTTTGACTATAGCCGTCGTAGCTTTTCCCGCCGCTCTTCCAACTAAATACCCTATTATCAGTATTATGGAGGAGAACACTATATTAGGCAAAGATTGAAGAATAGAATCCACGATTTGAGTTAAAACTTGTATTAATTCTTCTTCGAACATGTTCTCCATTTATTATGGACGGCTTCTATAATATGTTTAGCTTTGTTAAGCTTTCTAAGTAAAGAGCGGAGACCACGAGGTGTACTAAGACTAGAGGGGCTATCTTCTTCGAGTAAGCACCTACAGTTATTCTATATCCCTTCTCTTCAGCCAGTGATGCCGCTGTTAACACGGGAATGGAGCCGTAGATCGTCAATCCCCCCCCTATACTACTACCTATTATCAGAGACCAGTATAGGGAGCGAGGGCTCAGGTTCATACCAGCGATAGCATCGTCTATAACGGGTAGTAACAGCAACACTACTGGGACGTTCTCCACTAAGGCTGAGAGTACGCCGCAGATGAATACTAGTGTTATCACTGCTATTTCTACGTTTAAGCCGAGTATAACATTCGTATATTCGCCTATTATGTGTAGAACTCCCGCTTTTTCTAAACCGTTTACGAATATGGCGAATCCGCCTATAAAGAAGGGGACTTCCCAGTTTATCCTGCTCATGACTTTAGCCGGGTTTAAACCGCTAAACATGAACATTAAAACTACGAAGGCGAAAGCCGTGAATGTTATGGGAAGTCCTATCTGCTCGCTTACGGCAACTCCGACGACGAACATCACAAATATAATGAGAGATTTGTATACTGTAGATTGATCGATCACTGATTTCTCTTTTTGCGGGATGATTTCTCTTATTTCGCTCTTTTTACTTTCTTTATAGAGGAACGCCCTGTAGTAGAGTAACGAAACCATGGTGAGCATGAAAATGAGCGGGCTACTTATCCTGATAAACTCTAAGAATCCTATTCCTTTCTTAACTGATACTATTAGCCCGGGGATGGAGCTTATCGGCAACATAAGCCCTCCCAGATTTCCGAGAACTCCTTCAACCATTAAAGGCTCTTCCGGGCTGAAATCATACATTTTAGATAGATATAGAGTAACGTTAGCCATGACTAGAATAGCGATATAGTTTTCACACACGGCGGAGAAGAGAGTGGAAAGAATTAGAAGTAAGCTGAGAACTCCCCCTTTTCCAAGTTTAAGTTTTTCAACGATATAGAAACTGAGAAAATCGAATAAACCAGTTGCTTCAAGAGATTGGAAAAGTATTAGGCTAGCTACGATGAAGAGCAAGGTGTCTAGTTCCATCATGTGAGGAATATCCTCTGCTTTAAACAAGCCGTAGGAGATTCCAAAGTAGCTCGTCAAAACTGCTGCCAGCAGGGCGACGACAACTCTATGCTCTAGCTCCGCTATTAGCAGGAGCATTGTCGCGACGAAGATCAGGGTAAAGGTTAGTGTAGGATCCACTGTTAAACCCCTATTTCTTAACCACTTTATAGATGGATATCAGCATATCCCCGAAGATGAATAAGGCGAATATAGAGAGACAGAGGTATATGAAGAAGAGAGCTATACGGGCTATTTCGCCTTTAAACCTTATCGTCACAGCCTCATAGGCCAGTATTACGAAGATGAAGTAGACTATGCCGTGTATAATTCTCCTCCATAATACTTTTTCAGCTTTATACTCTGCATCGAACCTCTTTTTAACAGATACGTAGAGATGAAAGCCTATGATAACTGCCAACGCGGTTAGAATAGTGAAGATCCACACTACTAGGAGGTTATGACCGTTCTCATATGCGACGAATACAATATTTTCCGAAGTATACGGCATGCTCGTTTAAATAAATCGATAAAGTATATATTAGTTTAGCCAGCTATATCGGGCACTGAACTATTCTTCTAGAATAAAGGCAATCCGCACAGCTAGGCTGATTTCCCCAACAATCCATCAGATTAGACTGGGCGAAATCGCATATTTCATGGAATTTACAATCGGTGCAGGAGGGATATCTGAAGAACCTAACCTTATACCTAAACTTGACGTAGTCTAGTTTAAACCATATGTCTTTTAAGCTTTCCTTAGTAATGTCCCCGAATACCACCTGTTCTATCTTCTTCTCCCTGCCATAGATGTAGCTAGTGTAGGAGTGGAGGAAGTTGTAGCAAGGCGTTATCTTGCCATTCCAGGTTACACAGGTTGCGGATTTTTCGATAAAATCGCATCTCCTCTCAGTTTTAAGCGAGAACTCGGGTAATCTAACGCCCACGTTCGTCTCTAAGCTTTTAATAGCTAGTTTACTCACGAACTCCTCTACGTTTACCTTGCCGTTCAGCGTGTACACGCACTTATCTACCATGTACTTGGTTACCGGTATAACGTTTGAAATTATTACTCTGCCCACTCCATGCTGGACAGCTAAGTCTATAAGCGGCACCGCTTCGTTTAGATTATCCAGCATTAGGGTAAAAGCAAATTCTAGTATAGGATAAGTTTTGCCTAATTCTTTTTTAGCCCTGTGTAACGATTTTAAAGCGCGCATAAGTCTGTAGAAATCCCCTCTCCTAATACTGCCGTAAGCCTCGGGGTCGGCTGCGTCTACTGAAACCGTTACTCTATCTATGCCTATTTTCATAAGTCTTTCAGCGACATATTCGTCTAAAAGTAAACCATTGGTGTTCACTCCCAACTTTAAACCTCTATCCTTAACTTTCTCAGCAAACTCCAAGAACTTTGGATGAGCAAGAGGCTCGCCCCAACCAGCAAACCACACAAATTCTATTCCAGCCTCTACGGCGTCTTCTAACACTTTATCGAATAGTTTCTCGCTCAGGTCTCCTAGCCTCTCACCCCAAGAATTCCTGTAACACATCACGCAGTTTAAGTTGCAGCGAGTAGTGAGTTCTAGGAAAAGCATTTTAGGCCCTTTCACGGGTTTAGCTAGGACGCACCCCTCTTCGAAACATTCGAGATATCTTTCCTCCATGCAAAATCCCTACAGCATATTTACAGCATCATTTACATAAATTTTTCTAACTCTTAACCCTAAAAGTTAAAATTTTAAATGATTTTCTTTTTATTTTCGATATGTATGGCTGGAAATATCGTAAAGAATTTATAAGCTTAACGGAGTAATATTTATGTAGGTGATTTCTTTGCCCGGCGGCTACATGGGCAAAATCCTCCGGGTAAACTTGACTGACCACAAATTAATCGATGAAACGCTCCCCGAGGATGTTCTTAGAAAATGGCTGGGAGGTAGAGGTCTAGGAGTATATCTGGCTCTTAAAGAAATAGATCCAAAAGTCGACCCTCTAAGCCCTGAGAACAAACTTATAATATTAACTGGTCCCCTAACCGGCACCGCTGCCCCAGAAAGCGGCAGGTGGTGCTCGGTAACTAAAGCCCCCCTAACCGGCACTATACACGACTCTCAGTCAGGAGGAAAGTGGGGTCCCGAGCTGAAGTTCGCTGGCTATGACGCCATAATAGTGGAGGGGGCCAGCGAGGAACCGGTATACCTCTGGATACACAACGGCAAGGCTGAGCTAAGGGATGCTAAACATTTATGGGGCAAAGATACTCACACCACGACCGATGTGCTGATAGAAGAGCTTGGAGATAAAAACATCAAGGTAATGTGCATAGGACCTGCTGGCGAAAACCTGGTAAAAATAGCTTGTCTAATAAACGACAAGGGGAGAGCGGCTGGCAGAGGTGGACACGGAGCTGTAATGGGTAGTAAGAAACTCAAGGCTATAGCTGTAAGAGGTACCATGAAGCCGCCGATAGCCGATGAGGAGAAATTCCGAGAAGCCGTTAAAGCAAACATAGATAAACTTAAGAAACACCCCGTTACCAGCGACGCCCTGCCTAAATATGGGACGGCAGTTCTAGTAAACATAATTAATAAACATGGAATATTCCCAACGAGGAACTTCCAGACCGGCGTACATCCAACAGCTGAGAAATACAGCGGAGAAGCTATAGCGGAGAAAATACTGATCAAGAGAGTGCCTTGTTGGGGCTGTATCATAGCTTGTGGAAGATACAGCAGAGTTCCCAAAGAGAGCCCGTTCGCCGGAGAAGGCGACGGACCGGAGTACGAGACAGTATGGGCTTTCGGAGCCCAAACCGGTACGGATGATTTAAATGCTATAACTAAGGCTAACTTCCTCTGTAACGAGCTCGGATTGGACACTATAAGCATGGGACACGTTATAGGCACGTTGATGGAACTCTACGAGAAAGGTAAGATACCCGAAGAAAAACTGAGAGGATTAGTACCGTACTGGGGTAATGGCGCGGCTCTCGTAGAACTTACGTGGAGAACTGCGTATAGATCCGGTATAGGCGATGATTTAGCTGAAGGAGCCAAGAGATTGGCGGAAAAATACGGCGCTCCCGAATTAGCAATGGTGGTTAGAGGGCAGGAGCTGCCAGCTTATGACCCGAGAGGAGCTCAAGGACATGGCTTAGGTTATGCAACCTCCAACAGAGGAGGTTGCCATTTAAGAGCTTACATGATCGCCCCAGAGATTCTAGGAGTACCCCAACTAGTAGACAGGTTCGAGACTAAGGGCAAGGCGGAGCTGGTTAAGACATTCCAGGACGGCTTCGCTGTTGTAGATAGCCTAGTGCTATGCAAGTTCAACACTTTCGCCACATGGGTAGAAGACTGGGTGGGTCTCGTGGCTGGGGCCACTGGCTGGGATATAACCTTAGATGAGCTCAACAAGACCGGGGAGAGAATATACAACGCTGAGAGAGTATTTAACGTACTAGCCTTTGGTGATGGAAAAGAATACGATACCTTACCTACTAGGCTGTTAAAAGAGCCGATGCCAGAGGGACCCGCTAAGGGACATGTCGTTAAGCTGGAAGAAATGCTAGGCGAGTATTACAGTCTGCGCGGCTGGAAGGACGGTAGGCCTACTAGGTCTAAGCTAGAGGAACTCGGACTTAAAGAC
>JALURF010000141.1 GCA_027017165.1 Thermofilaceae archaeon | reverse complement strand
GCTTAACACAACGTTAGGAGGCGACGACCTATACGTGGAGCCTTGGCACGGATTGAAAAAGAGAGGACTGGACGAGCCCTTTAAAGCATTTATCATGAGCGCGTTGGCTATTCTCTACGCGTTAATATTCGTTGGAGCCAATCCTTGGCTTAAAGAGGTGGCCAATATCTTCGGCGGGGAAACCTTCAGTAGGATATTCACCGACAACGTGCTCCAGGAAGCTTTTAGGCTGGACCGGTTTTTAACTTTCGCCGCGATAGTGTGGAGCTCTACTCTAATCGTAATGCCAGCCGCTTTCGCCCTCTTCACCGCGCTGTCTAAGGCTTTGGCGGGATGGAGAAAATCGCCGCCGTTTAAGAGAATGTTCATAAACTATTCGTACATGTTAGTGCCGTTGAGCCTATCGGCCTGGATGGCTTTCGCGCTGTACATACTTTTAGTGAACGCCACCTACATACTGTCCTCGATCTCCGATCCCTTCGGCTTCGGCTGGGATCTCTTCGGAACTAGAGATCTTCCGTGGACTCCTATAGGGACCTTCTTCCTCCCCTATATTCAAGCCGCGATTATAGTCTTAGGCCTCGTATGGACGGTTCATACGATCAAAGAGATTTCCCGCAGAATGTTCGAAACGCGGTCCCAAGCCATCAAAGCCTCTCTGCCCATAGTGGTCTTCGCCGCGCTCTACGCCGTTTTAGTACTAAACGTCTGGCTGGGGGTGTTGTAAATGGCTAGAAGATCAAAGAAGGGTTTAACATCGGCCGATATAATAGCCGGTTTACTAATCCTATTCACCGTAGTAGGGCTGTTCGGAGGAACTTTCTACTATAAGCAGAGAGAAAAAATTCTAGCCGAAGAAGGAGTAGAGATACACATAGTCGCTAAGCAGTGGGTTTTCGAGCCTAGCGAAATCGTCGTCAAGAAGGGGCAAAAAGTCACGCTGATAGTCTCAAGCGCCGATGTATACCACGGCTTCATGATAGAAGCCTACGGGATAAACGAAGTTATACCGCCTAGCGGAACCGTCAAAATAACCTTTGTCGCCGATAAAGCTGGAACTTTCGAGTACAGGTGCTCGGTATACTGCGGCGAGCCGTGGCCCGGATCGGGGATGGGCCACTGGATAATGAGAGGAATTCTGAAAGTGGTAGAGGATTAGGCTTTAAAACCTTATTTATTTTCGGATATTTTACCGCTAGTAGCCCTTAATTTCTCCATTAAAGCTTCAAAACTTATTTCAGCTAGAATACTCCAGTCGAAATCTTCCGCCTCTCTATACTCCAGTCTGATGGCGTTAGTGGGGCATACGGCTATACAAGAGCCATAGCCGTCGCACAGCCTTTCGTCAACTAGTTTAGCCTTGCCATCTACTAGTTTAAGGGCACCGGTCAAGCAGGCTTTAACACAGTTTCCGCAGCCAATACACTTTTCCCGGTCTACAGTTATTATTAACCGTTTACTGCGCGGCATACTTTAAGCTCCTCTATGAGCTTTTCTCTCAGCTTCTATCATAGACTCGTCTACAACTCCCGGTTTAAATTCTTCTATTCTACCGCCTTCAACTCTAACTATGTAGTTTTTAACCTCGATGTCTCCTCTCTCAGCTTCGCTGGAAGCTTTTAAAGCCATGTAGTGCAACGCGTGGCAACAGGGGACTTCCATCGTGTAGACTTCTACTTTTTTAGCATTTGTTTCTTTAAAGACCAGCCGGAGTTTACTAAAGGTTCTATCAGGATCTTCCAGAAGCGGACAACCTATGATCACGGTCTCGCCTTTTCCGAATTTCTCTCCGAGTCCTCTATTTAAGAGCACGGAGCAATCAGCCGCTATAACTAGTTTTTCCTTTTGCAGAAACGGCGCTTTGGGGTGTACTAGCAGTATTTTTACTGGCCATTGAAAACCCATATTACTCACCGACATATTGATATCGTGGACCCCCTTTAAATATATCCCGAAAGAATCAGGGATATCATGGGAGGCATTTGGGACGAACCGTACTATGTAGTCGTAGAAATCGAGAATAGACAGTGTAAAATCTTAGAGATTTTAAGAAAGTTTGGTATCAGACAGTTTAAAGTTGTAGATATAAGAGGGTTGAAAGAGGGGTTAACCCGACACTTGGTGGAACTTCCCTTAAGAAGCGTGGATGAATTAGTGCGGGCGAGTATAGCCAAGAGGGGGATAAACAGGTCTTCGGTATGGTTTGAAAGCGAGGGATGTGGAGTATGCAACGCTATACTGTCATGCGGTTCTTTTCTGGTTTCGGGTAGGAGCGTTCAAAATTTCACGTTTATATACAGCTTCGTAACGCCGAGTTTCGAAGCTTACAGGAGGGTAATTGAGGAACTTAGGAGTAAAGAAGTCAATTTGAGAATTTTAAAAATTAAAAAATTTAAGCCGTCGGGAAGAGTATTAACGGAAAAACAGGAGAGAGCCTTATGGCTCGCCTTGAGAATGGGGTTTTTTGATTATCCTAAAAAAATTGATACAGTTGAGCTTTCCCGGATACTGGGTATAAGCCCCTCTACGCTATCCGAGGTCATAAGGCGGGGGGTTAGACGCTTATTAGAGTACTATTTTGAAACTCCATAGCCTACCAGACGACTCTAGTCATTTTTATACTCCTACTCGCTTCTTCGATTCTAGCCCAGTCTTCATAGCTCAACCTCCAACCAGCAGCTGCCGCGTTATCCGCTACTTGACGCGGATTTTTAGCCCCAGGTATGGGCACTACCACTCTGCTTGAAGTTATCAACCAGTTCAGGGATATCTGGGCTGGAGTTTTCCCGTACTTCTTCGCCACTTCTTTTATAACCTCCACCACTTTATAGACTTCTCTAAAGTTCTCAGGGTGGAAAATGGGATCCGCCTGTCTCACGTCCTCGAATTTAGGCAAGTTTTCCGGCGTATACTTCCCGGTTACTGCTCCTTTAGCTAGAGGACTCCAAGCCAAGATCGTTATATCGTTCTTCTCCGCATACGGTATCAATTCTTTTTCGGCATCTCTCTCGAT
>JALURF010000140.1 GCA_027017165.1 Thermofilaceae archaeon | reverse complement strand
CTTTGATAGTGTATTCCTCGAAGTTGAAAAGGTTCATGACTTCTAGAATTATATTGATTATCTCCGCATCGGCTTCCGGGTAGGGGCTTCCGATTACGTCGACGTCGCACTGGTAGAATTCCCTATACCTACCTCTCTGGGGCTCTTCATGTCTCCACACTAGGCCTATGTGATACCTCTTGAAGGGCAATGGGACATCTCCCTTATTGGCTATAAACCTGGCCAGGGGCACTGTCAAATCGTACCTCAAAGCGTACTCTCTCCCGCTCCAGGGATCCGTAAATCTCCAAACGAGCTTTTTCTCGGCTTCTTCCCCGTATTTTCCTTTAAGTACGTCCCAGTACTCTAGTGCTGGCGTTTCTATCGGGTCGTAGCCGTATTTCTCGAATATCTCTTCTATTTTTCTAATCACTTTCTTTCTTAGGAGCATTAACTCGGGTGGGAAATCTCTGAAGCCAGCCGGCGGCTTTGTCAAGATAGAGCTCACCTCACAGTAACACCACTATAATACCTTATTTAATTTTCTAAGATTTTACTTGACGGGATAAGAGAAGATTTTTAAGCTTTTTTTGCATGAGTATTTGGGGGCCGTAGTCTAGCTTGGTAGGATGCCTGGCTCGGGCCCAGGTGAACCCGGGTTCAAATCCCGGCGGCCCCATATTCTCTAGTTTGAAATCTATTATACCATACATGGTAGGTCAAAACTTTTTAATCTCAAGTCTTTTGTTATTCCAGGGGTTTTAATGAAGATTCGTTGCCCATTCTGTGGGTATATATTTAGAGCGAAGATTTGTGTTTATAATCTATTTTTAGCCAGCGTAAGATGCCCCAAATGTGGAGAAACATTTCTGGTGAACAATAGCGGGAGGAGTATAAAACAGAAATTGATTTTCGATGTAGATTGACTGTATTCCGAGTTTCATAGACTCTCCTCTATAGCGAAGTTTTAATAGTAAACCCCGATTATAAATTAGGGGAAATGGATGGTTAAGAAGGCAATAACTCTATGTCTTTTAGCATTCTTCCTACTGCCGTCGCTCTCAGGAGCGGTATTGGCGGGAGAGGCCCCGGATTTAACTCTCTACTGGCTTTTCGACAATAAATCATACTGTGTAGGAGATACAGGTACTGTAGAATTTAGACTTAAAAACGACGATGTAGTCCTAGTACGCGTCACTTGGATAGGCATTCACTTTGAATGGATGGAAGAAGGCTATTACTTCGCGCTAGACTTCTCGGACAATCCTGTAGAAGTCTCTCCAGGCGCCACGGAGTATATCGGCACTGTCGAATTCGAGGTTTACGAAAATGCTAGATATGGAAAAAATCTATACTATTTCCTAGTCGAGTACGAGTATTGGGATGGCGTTAAATGGGTTCCAGATAGATGGTTTACAGAAGACTTCGAGATTTACATAGCAGAGCCTGTATCGGTCACTTGGTGGCTTCAAAAAGAGAAAACTTCCTATTTCAAAGGAGAAAAGATACTCTACACGTTAAACATCACGAATAACTGTAATAGATGTATAAGGGTGTTATCGGTTGGAGCGAGAGGAGACTGGTTCCCCGAGGGAGTATACTACTTTATAGAATACCCGGAGGCTCCGGTTATAGAGCCGGGTGATTATCTGCTATTAAGCGATTTAGACCTAGAGGTTCCCAAAACAGCGGAGGTTAAGTGGCATAACATTAAGGCTACAGTGTGTTATGATGTAGAAGAAGATGGAGGTTGGAGCGAGATGCAGTGCTATGAAGTACCGGAATGGTACGCTGTAGAAGTCTTAGAGAGAAAACTTCCTATCCCTAATCTAAGAGGAGTATTCGAAATATTAGGAGGTATAGGCGCCGCAATTGGTTTTATCATAGGCATATTTAAGAAATTCCTAGGAAAGAAAGACCAGACCCCTCCTCCACCGCCTCAGCGCTAAAATACCGGATGCCTCGTCGCTAAGCTTGCCCGTCCAAATAGAATATGATCGAGAAAGCGCCAATGCTTAATCTAAACCATAAAATTTAAAACCAAGCGAGATGATAGATTCTCGGGTCCGTAATCGCGGGGCCAGGGAAACCCCCCAACGTAGTCTAGCTTGGTAGGATGCCTGGCTTGGGCCCAGGTGGACGCGGGGCAGAGCCTCGCGGCCGAATCCCGGGTTCAAATCCCGGCGGGCCCATCCACACTTAAACCGCTTCTCTAATAGCCTCCGAGAGTATCTCTAAACCTATTTTAATCTGTTCCTCGGTTATAATCAATGGTGGAATAATTCTGATCGTGCTTTTCCCACAACCTAAAAGAACTAAGCCTCTTCTCAAAGCCTCTAATAGTACTCTGTTTCTAACGGCAGTGTTATAAGTCTTAGTTCTCCGATCCTTAACGAATTCTATGGCCCATGCTAGCCCCAGCCCTCTTACATCGCCGACGACTTCATACTTATTTTTTAGCTCCAACAACTCCTCTCTCAATACTTTTTCTAATTTAGCGATTTCAGGGAGTATCTCCTCGACTATTTCTACCGTTCTCAAAGCCGCTACCGAGGCTAAAGCATGCCCCCCGAAAGTATTAGAATGCGCTCCTGGCTCGAGGAAATTCAGTTGCGAATTAAAGATTGTGGCTCCTATAGGCATTACTCCCCCTCCTAGCGCTTTAGCCAGGGCGATTATATCGGGCTCTATTTTGAAGTGTTCTATAGCGAACATTTTACCTGTCCTGCCTAGCCCCATTTGAACTTCATCATCGATCAAAACGATGCCGTATTTTTCAGCTAGCTTCTCTAATTCGGTGAAGAAATTAATAGGAGGTACGACGTAGCCTCCCTCGCCCTGAATGGGTTCGAATACGATAGCGCCGACCTCCCCCGGATCGATGAAATGCCCGAAAATCCAGTACTCGATATACTCTATAACCCTGTTCACGAGTTCGTCGGGGTTTTCATAGCCATCTATGTGCCATGGGTTTCTATAGGGATTAGGGTAGGGCACGTGTACGACGCCGGGCATCGTGGGAAAATATCTCTTTTTATGAACCGGCTTGCTCGCTGTAAAGCTCAGAGAACCCATGGTCCTTCCGTGGAAAGCCCCTATAAACGCTAAGAAAATATGTCTATTCCTTGAATTTTTCACGAGTTTAACCGCGGCTTCAATACTCTCAGTACCGCTATTTGAGAAAAATACTTTCTTGGAAAAATCGCCCGGAGCTATAGAAGCTAGCTTCTCCGCTAACATAACCTGGTAGGGATTGTAGAAGTCCGTCCCTGCCGCGTGAGCGATCTTCTCCAACTGTTCTAAAACAGCTTTTTTAACCTCTGGATGTGTGGGATAGCCTAGGTTTGCGACTGAGATTCCAGAGGAAAAGTCTAAGTATACATTGCCGTCCACGTCTACGAGCCATACTCCCTCGCCTCGTTCTATAACTAATGGCAGGTTCTTAGGGTCGTGAGTTGTAGTTGCTATGAGTTTTTCATGTTTCTCAATAATTTCTCTAGCCTTGGGGCCGGGCGGCTCTACGCTAACTATAGGACGAGTATAGCTCGGCAACATCACATAATTCTTCCGAAAGATGGTTAAATATATTCCTTTAACTTAGATATTTTTTAAGAGTTTCCGCCAGCTCCTCCACAGCCGCTGGGTGTGCTAGCGCGGGCTTAAAGCCCTCTTCCACTATCCGCTTATAAGTCTCATCGCTGATAGTATCTATAAGCTTATCCTCTAAACCCAGTTCTTTAAAGGCGTTTCTTATCGCCGTCATGCTCTCAGGATCGGATTTCAAATAGACGAAGTAGAGCTTATACCTTTTCTTATGCCTCTTAACGTATCTCTTTACTCTCTCCGTCGTCACTTTAATATACTCCCTCTTCAACTCTTCAGTCTCAAGCCAGAGCGGCCAGTCATAAGCATTGAACGGATAATAGTTTATAAACTCGTATGGTATAACGCCCGGCGTGCTAATGACAACTATGTGAATCTTCTTGAAAAAGGGGTAGCCGGAGATTCTGCCTAGAAAAGCTCGCCAAGTCTTAGACCTCGTATAGGGCTTCTTGTAGGAGCAGGGCGCGAACAACAGGTATTCTTTACCCGGCGGCGGCTCGTAGAACCTTACGAAGAAATCTTGCCATACCTCGTAGTAAGGGTGTAGGAGATACTCTCTGCCTACGCCTTTGAGAGGTATTCTCTTCTCCTTTGGGAATTTAGGTATGAAATTTAAATTATTGAAGTCTAGCTCTACCCTGGGATCGTCGGCCCACTCCCCCACGAGCTTGAAAAATTGCTCCTTATCAAGGGGTTTCCATCTAAGATTGATCCAATCCTCCCAAAGTTCTGATTTCACATGAGGATAAGTGTTTATTATAACTACGCTATCCGATACCTTCAGAACCAAATCCATAGTCTTCTTCAAGAGTTTATAGTGAAGATTTAAGTCCTGTAGTATTGGGTGCCCGTTCACCAGGATATAAGTCCTTACTTTAAATCCGTTCCGCCTCAAGGTCTCAACTGCTTTTAGATAGTCTTTGACGGTAATACCCTTGTTATAGTATTTTGAGAGGATCTCGTCGTCCGCTAGCTCCAAGCCTATAGCGACGTGTACTTCTATGCCCTCGACCTTTATGTACTGAAGGATATCGTCGTTTATAAACTCAGGCCTGCTCTCTATAATCACGGCTTTAACGCCTGCTTTTTTAGCTTCTTCAATACAATACTTGACGAACTCTCGGGGAAACTGTCGCTCGTCTAGAAAACTCCCCGAGGGAAGTATTTCAACTACTTCTATGCCTTTCTTTTTCACCACTTTCTCGATGAAACGCTTATACCTCTTCTTTAAATCCTCTACTGAGGCAACTACTACTTTTTTGCCCCAACCGCAGAAATAGCATCTACCCCAGCTGCACTTCCCTCTCTCCATTATAATCTTGGCGTTTTTCATATATTTGATCAGTTTATCCATCTCCACTCAGGTATAGTGGAGGATTGGCTTTATAAATCTAGTGAACTGGTAGAAGTGTTTATATTGCAGAGAATATCTACTATCTAGAACCGAGGTGGTGTAAATTAAGCTCCCCATCCGAGTATGAGGAAAGATTGAAGAAACTAGAAGAGATCAGAGAGCAGGGAATAAACCCTTATCCCCACTACCTCGACCACATGATAACACCTGTCCGAGAACTAGTCAAGTGGCCGCGCGTAGGAATATCAGTCTCAGTCGCTGGTAGGATGCTTTCCAAGAGAGTACATGGAGGCTTGGCGTTCGTAGACTTGGTAGACGACGGCTGGAAAATACAACTAGTTTTTAGAAAAAACGTGCTTGGCAAAGATCGATTTAAATGGTTTATAAAATATCTAGACCGCGGCGATATAGTAGAGGCAACGGGAACCGTATTCTATACTTTAAGAGGAGAGCTTTCGATAGAAGTAAAAGATTATAAGTTGCTAGCTAAGAGTTTAAGACCTTTGCCCGGCAAATACGGTCACGGAGTAAAGGACCCGGAGGTAAGGTATCGAAAGAGATACCTTGATGTTATGCTATCCCCGAAATCTCGGCAAATTCTGGAGATCAAGTTTAACACTATCAAAGCTATTAGGGAATTCCTGTGGAGTAAAGGGTTTATAGAAGTCGAGACTCCAATACTGCAACCGATTTACGGAGGCGCCGCCGCTAGGCCTTTCAAGACGTGGATATGGGCTATAGACGAGGAGTGGTACTTGAGGATTTCCCCTGAGCTTTATCTCAAACGCTATATAATAGCCGGCTTCAACAAGGTCTTCGAGATAGGAAAACAGTTTAGGAATGAAGATATAGACGTTAAGCACAACCCGGAATTCACTATGATTGAAATCTACGAGGCCTATGCCGATTATAACGATATAATGAAACTTACCGAGGAACTCATAATCTACGTGGTTAAAAAAGTCCTCGGAACTCTAAAAGTGAAATTCCCAGTAAGCCCAGAGGAGGAGTTAAAGAAAGAGGAAGAAAGGAAGTACTATGAGATAAACTTTGAGCCTCCATGGAGGAAAATGACCATGAAAGAAGCCCTAAAAAAACACGCAGGCTTAGATGTTGATAGCCTATCCGATAAAGAGATTCAAGAAATGCTTAAAGAATTCGATGTTCAAATACCTGGCGGCTATAACAGGGGATTGGCTGTAGCCAAGCTCTTCGATAAACTGGTAGAGAAAAGCCTAATACAGCCGACATTTATCTTAGATCACCCGAAGGAAACGACACCGCTCTGCAAGCTACACCGTAAAAATCCGGACCTCATCGAGAGATTCGAACTCTACATAGCCGGAATGGAGCTAGCCAACGCCTATACCGAGCTCAACGATCCGCTTCTCCAGCGCAGATTTTTCGAAGAAGAAGAAGCCCGTATGAAGAAAGGCGACGAGGAGGCGCATCCCTACGATTGGGATTTCGTAGAGGCTTTAGAGTACGGTATGCCGCCTACGGGTGGACTTGGACTTGGAGTAGATAGACTAGTAATGATAATGGTGGGGACATATAGTATAAAAGAAGTAATACCATTCCCGATTTTGAAGAGAGAGGAAAAATGATAGCTTATTTTTTAAGCTTTGCCGCCTCTGTAGTTCAAGTACTCTATATCCCAATACTATCTGTTTACGCTTTGGAAATAGGGATTAAAACCTACGAGATAGGATTTATAAGTGGAATAGCCGCCTTAATCTACGCTCTGACAGCCCCTTTCTCCCATCTATCGGCTGGAAGAATAGGCGAGAAATGGACAATAGCATATTCTCTAGCCCTCTTATCAGTATCCTGCGCACTACTAACATTAGTGAGGGAGATTATAGGTCTCGCTCTGGTAGCCATACTCTCACTCCTCGCTTACGCCATATTCTGGCCCGCTATAGAATCTCTCATATCTAGAGAAGGAGGCTCGGTTTCTTCCTTTGGTACTTCTTGGAGTAGTGGAGCACTCGCAGGCTCTCTTCTCACAGGTCCTCTAATGGCGGCTCCCAAAGCCCCTCTTTTTTTAGCATTATCGCTATTCTCCGGAATACTAGCGATGACGTCTCTAAAGCTTAAGGGAGAGAGAAGAGATATCGACTTACCAAAAGTAGCGGATTTGATAAAGGGTTTAAGAGATATACCTGATGCTTGGGCTTGGGCTTTTTCATACGCGGTTTTCCAAGGAGCCTTATTTACCTTTTATCCGGTACTAATCGAACTTCGAGGCTTGCCGGAATGGTACGCCTCTCTAGTATTTTTCTTAATAATTGGAGCTAGAACGTTTATTTTCTCTTTCAAAAATAAACTGCCTCAATTATTTCATTCGTTATACATCGGGCTAGCGTTACTATCTTCCGGAATGCTGCTCCTCATAACTTATAACCCGTATATAATCGCAACTCTCTCCACACTTCTCGGAGCTGGCGTGGGAATTCTCTACGCCGAATCACTCTCTAAAGCTTTCTCCTCTAAAGTTGAGAAGAGAAGCGCTTATACTGGACTTTTTGAATCCTCCATAGGCTTAGGATATACCGTTGGACCTATAGTAGCCGGACTAGCCTCCGTGTTAAGTCTAGAAGCGACCATACCAGTAGCTACGATAATCTCCATAGTCGTATCTTGCATCCCTTGGAGCAAATTCATAAAAAGCGATCTCCGCTAATAAACTTCTACTTTGGGGAATAGTAAAGAGAATGTTTTATATTACTCCTCTTTTTCATTCTCTGAATGCTATGGATGATGAACAATCGCGGAGAAGAAATTATCTTGTATTATTAGTTAGAAGAACTTTAGCTGGTTTTTTCAATAATATGTCCTATCAATACGTTAACGTCTACATATTGAAAATGGGCTTTACGGAGCAGGATATAGGACTTCTCAGGAGTATAGCGGCGTTTCTATCGGCTTTGCCTTCCTCAACCCTGAATTTCGTAGCTGATGTAACAAGTAGGAGGAAAGCTTATCTAATAGGATTACTGCTCGAAATACTCTCCGCTCTATTATTCTTTCTGGGCAACGGAGCATTCGTAGTAATTCTAGCCTTAGTTTTCTACTTGGTAGCGTTTCAAGGTTTAAGAACTCTAGAGAATATCTTGATAGCCGATTCGCTAATAGGACGGCAGAGAGCTTTTGGATTCGGAGTAATCTATTCATTAACAGTTATAGCTTCACTAGTAGCCCCCGTAGTAGCAGCCTATATCATAAACCTGTCCGGCGGAATATCGGTCGAGGGTATAAGACCGGTATTCCTCGTCCAGCTACTAGGCTTGAGCTGTGCGTTCACGGTGGCTTTTGCATACGTTAGAGATATTAGAGAAGTGGGAGAAGTTGGGTTAATTGAGGCTTTCAAAGATTCTCTAAATATGATAAAGTTGAATCCATGGCTTAAGCGTTGGATACTCTTAGAGATTTTAGGAGGTTACGTTTTCTCGCTGAGTATGCCTTTTGAAATGATATACGCCGTTGAAGTTAAAGGCGCTGACGAATTTACCTTAGGCTTTATGGGTTTAGCCATGAATCTTGGGAGTTTTATAGCCTCCCCCCTCCTGGGCAAGTTAGCCGACAAAATTGGTAGAGTGAAAGCTATACTTCTTGTTCGCCCTCTATATTACCTAAGCGTAATCCTCTTCCTCACAGCGCCTACGCCAACTCAGCTGATAGTGGCCTGGTTTATAAGAGGATTATGGTTCGCATCTGTCGCTCCGTTTCAAACTTTAGCCGTGGAGTTAGTGCCTTACGATTATAGGGGGAGGTGGAACGGAGTTAGATCTCTCATAGTGCTACCGTTAAGGTCTCCGGGTTCTCTCCTAGGAGGTATACTTTACTCGCGGGTTTCGCCTGAAACTCCCTTTATCGTGGCGGCGCTTGTGGATTTGATTCTCAGAGTACCGCTTATATACGCGACGCCGGAAACATTAGATAGGAGGAAATATTTAGAAACCTTTAAAAGAGTTTAGCCTCTACTTCCCTCCAAATTTTACTCATCTCCTCTCTAATCTTAGGCATATCCTCTCTCCGGTATACTATTCTACCGTTCACGATCACCATAGCTGCGTCGGCTCTCGCGCCTGAGTATACGATTGATTGTAATACATTCTTATTTAGCGGTTGGAGATGAATAGATTCGGCACTTATTAAAACGAGATCAGCTGGGGAGCCTACGGCTATTCTTCCAGAACTCCACCCAGCTATACTTCCTCCCTCCACAGTAGCGGCGCGTAGCGCGTTTAATACTCCAACCTCGACGTCTAGATAATTATTCCTCTGTAATAGGACAAAGTTTTTCATTTCTTCGAACATATCTAAGCCTCCATCAGTGCCTAAGCCGACGGCGACGCCTATTCTAGACAGTTCTTTAAACGGCAGAAAGCCCCCGGTAGCGAACATCATATCAGACGTAGGGCAGTGGACCACCCCAGCCCCCCTATTT
>JALURF010000139.1 GCA_027017165.1 Thermofilaceae archaeon | reverse complement strand
GTTAAGCGGATACGATATAGTAATCATAGACAGTTTCAGTAGACCATTCCTTAAAGATCTGCACGCTAGAAGCAAGAGGGAGTTAGAGGAGAAATATCAACAAAGAATGCTCAAAGTCTACGACGTATTAACCGATATAGCCAGTGTAGTCTACGACGAAAATAAAAGTTTGATATTGGTAAGCGAGATTAAGAAAATAAAAAAGCTGGAATCTCGGAGAGATATAAAACTGTTAAATTTTGATCTTCCATTTGCTAATCTTCTCTATTTAGCCAAGAACGCTTACGGCCTAATATTATACAACGGAGCTAGGATATTGTTCATAGATAGACATCAATTCAAGCCCTCGTTTTACGAGGACCCACGAGTGTTGGTTTTTGAGATAGAGGATAAGGGAATAAAGTACGTTAAAGAAGGGAAATTTGCCGAAGAGGGTCTCGCGCTTTAATCTATTCTTATTTTTGTTTCTTCTTTAATGACTCTCAAGACGTACATCGTTCTAGTTGACTGTACCCCCTCTATGCTGCCTATTCTATCGAGTACTTTAGCCAATTCGTCCCTATTTCTCACGCGCACTTTAGTTATAGTGTAGTATTCTCCAGTTACATCGTATATTTCATATACATCATCAATCTTCTTTAGTTCCTCTAAAACTTGTTCATACTTCTGTGGGGTAGCGGTTATAGCAACTATAGCTAAAACGTTTTTCCCCACCTTCTCAGCATCAACTATTGCTTGAAAATTCTTTATAACGCCCAGCTTAAGCAACTTCTTTATCCGCAAGTGAACCGTTGCCTCGCTAACTCCCAGTACTCCGGAAATCTTGGAGTACGGCGTTTTAGCGTTTTCTTGTAGAATCATCAACAATTTTTTATCAATTTCATCAAGTTCGATAGGTTTCATATAGCCACCATTTTCTCTGTTATCTAACTCACTATGAAAATGTTTACTTCTCATATTTAAACATTATTAACTACTTACACACTACTGGTTAATACCTATAAAGTATTACACAAACAGAGTAAAAAACATTGCCAGTTATACGATGATCAATTTAAAAATATTACTAAGTTTGTAAAGGCAAGTATGCCTCGGCGCCCTCTCTCACCTTAGATATTTTAAAACTTTAAATAATATTTGAGGAACCTGTGAGGGGGTTTCGGCAATCCGAACTCCAGCGTCTTCTAAAGCTTTAATCTTTTCGGCGGCAGTGCCTCTGCCAGCAGAGATTATAGCTCCCGCATGACCCATACGTCTACCAGGAGGAGCAGTTTTCCCGGCAATAAAGGCGACTACTGGTTTATCAAATCCTCCTTTAGCTAGAAAAGAGGCAAACCTTTCTTCAGCATCTCCTCCTATCTCACCTATAACCACTAGAGCGCTGGTCTCATCGTCTTCAAGGAATAGCTTAGCGGTTTCAATAAAATCTAATCCTACCACGGGATCTCCCCCTATTCCGATACTAGTTGATACTCCTAAACCAGCCTTCGAGATAGCGTACGCTATTTCGTAGGTTAGAGTACCACTCCTCGAAATCAACCCTATCTTTCCCTTTTTAAACACTTTCTCCGGCATTATACCGACTTTAGCTAAGCCCGGAGAAATTACACCCGGAGTATTCGGCCCTATGATCCTAGTCCCCCTATATCTAGCATATCTAACAAAGCGTAATGTTTCATGCACTGGTACATGCTCCGTTATAACCACCACTAACCCAATTCCAGCGTCTATAGCTTCTAAAACAGCATCAGGAGCGAAGCGGGCGGGAACAAAAACTATACTCGTGTTCACCTCGGGATGCTCAGCTAAAGCCTCTTCAACACTATCGTATACCGGAATTCCGTGCACGTCACTCCCCCCTTTACCCGGCGTTACTCCAGCGACTACCTTAGTCCCGTAGTCCAGCATTAATTTCGTGTGAAAACTTCCTTCACGACCAGTAATCCCTTGAACCAATAGCCTCGTATTTTTATCCACGAGCACCGCCATGGAATCACCCCTTAGCCAGTTCAACAGCTATTCTAGCGGCTTCCTCCATAGAATCCAATACGTGGATGCCTTCATTCTCTAGAATTCTCTTGCCCTCCTCCTCTCGAGTTCCCATCATTCGCACTACCACGGGCTTCACTCCATACTTCTCAAGAGCTGAAATAATTCCCTGAGCTACTTCATCGCACCTGGTTATCCCACCAAGAATATTGATGAACACTACTTTCACTTTATTATTCTCTAATAGTATAGAAAGAGCTTTCTCCACTCTTTCCTTGGTAGCTCCTCCACCTATATCTAGGAAATTCGCCGGTTTGCCGCCATAATAGCTAACTAAGTCCATAGTCGCCATAGTCAACCCGGCGCCATTGCCTAGAATTCCTATGTAGCCCTCAAGTTCAACATAGCTCAATCCATATAACTCGGCTTTTCTCTCCAAATCACTCTTAAATCTCACTCTCTCTTTTCTCAACTCCAACAGATCCGGATGTCTATAAAGAGAATTATCGTCCACGATTATCTTGCTATCGATAGCTACTAGCTCATAGTCTTTTGTAAGGGCCAGCGGGTTAATTTCAGTCAACTCGCAGTCGTACTCTATGAAAAGCCTGTAAAGAGAAGAAACCAGAGCCTTGAAATCCCCGTAAAGTTGTTTACTTAAACCCGCATGCTTAAACGCTTTTCTCATCATAAATTCTTGAAGCCCTAGTAGGGGGTCTATTTCCTGTCTAAGAAGGGATTCTGCCTTCTCTTTAACAATCTCTTCTATATTGATGCCTCCGAGCGGCGAAACCAAGAAATCTATCGTCCTACCACCTCTATTAATTATAAAGCTAACGTATAATTCTTGCTCAATATCGACTTTTTCAGCCACCAAAACCTTCTCAACTTTAACTCCTCGAATAGTCATGCCTAATATTCTCCTCGTTGCTTCTTCCACTTCTTCTGGCGTCTCGGCGAACTGGATGCCACCGGCTCTACCTCGCCCTCCGACTAGGACTTGGGCTTTTACGACATATGGTGGATTTATTCTTTCCGCGATTTCTTTAGCCTCTTTTGGAGATGAAGCGAGGCCACTGTTCGATACTGGGATTCCGTATTTTTTGAATAGAAGCCTGCCTTCATACTCGTATAGATTCATTAAATCCCCGAATATTGAGGAATATTGTCGTTTAAATACCCTATACCTTTTAAAATATTAAACTTTGCTTTTTTGCATATCAAATTTCGATATAGAAAAGCTTATTATTAAGACCGTCTATTCTACCCTAAAGTTGAAAAATCATGATATTAGACAGAGTATTCGTAAAAACTCTTTATATGGAAGTCCTAGAAACTTTTCTGGAAAACCCTAATACCGTAATGAGTATAAGCGAAATTTCGAGAAAATTAAATAAAAACGTAGGAAGCGTTTTCCGTATAATACCCGAGCTTAAAAGACGGAATATCGTTGAAGAATTACAAGTAAGTCCTAAACGCTACGCTTATAGACTAAACCTGGATGATCCGATAGTTGTAAGACTCTACGAGTTCTACATTTCTCTACGTAAGACTATAGAAGTCCCCAAACCTAGATAATTTTTAAAGAAACATGCTTTGCAAAGATCGCCGCTGGAAGGCTCTCCACAAACCCTGCAAGTCTTAATGACTCCTTCTCCATATTTGGAATTTCGCAGTAGGTTCGAAATCAACTCCTTAGAGACCAGCAAGTTGAGCTTTACTCCCGGATTTAAAGATTCCACCTTGTTAATCCATCTTCTAATCTTATCTCTAAAGGCATGAACTACATAACTACATTCCACAAAAGGAGTCTCGATCCCGGAAAGTATGGAATATGCCAAGACCTCTCGTTCTCTACAAAAGTATAGTGGCTTTATACGAGGAATAAATTTGGGATGTTCGTGCAGACCTGAGATGATGCCTTCACGCGCTATATTTCTAAGTCCTGCTCTAAGCATGTTCATAACGAATACCTGTATTTCGTCGTCTAGATTATGACCAGTAGCAACTTTAGAGGCTTTAATTTCTCTGGCTTTTAGATTAATTACATATCTTCTGAAAACTCCGCATATCGTACACGGCTTATATTCAAAATTTTTCTCTTTCAAGACTTGGACCATATCGTCAAGCGTCGCTCCAAAATATTCTTTAAAACTAGCTATGATTAAATTCGCGTTAATCTCGTCGGCAAATTTCCTCAAAGCTTCAAGCTTACACTCTCTATAACCTTTAATTCCCTCATCTACAGCTATACCGACGACGTCGAAGTTTAACTCCTTAGAGAAACGGTTTAGCAGATAGAGCGTGGTAAGGCTGTCCTTGCCCCCCGAAACCGCGACGGCAACCAACTCTCCCGGATTAATTAATTTAAAACGTCTTATAGTCTCAAAAACCCTCTTTTCAAACCATTCTATAAAATGTCTTTTGCAGAGACTAAAGCTGAAATCGCTGTAATGATATACTGGCTTTTTTCCACAGATGAAACACTTCATAGCATATCTTCCAAGATTAAATTTCATTGCCAGCCGCTTAGCGCAACGTGATTAGAAAGCGGGCAAAATTAAAAACTTTTCCTCATCATTACACATTCTGCATCCCAGTAATGCATAGACATATCCATAAGCTTATGATATTTAGAATTAAAAGTTTTTAATTAAAAATCTTTGAAAAATATACAGTATTGTCTAATATTATTCGCTATTATTGTCACAATCTCAGCCTTTCACTAGACAAAAATTTTAAAAACTATTAAAGAGCTAGAGCCTGCGTGGTCCTGTGAAAATAATAGCACATAAGGGGGCATCGGTCTATAACCCATCTGACGCAGTCTCTGCTATAGAGACGGCTTTAAAAGTTGGCGTTAACGGAGTTGAAGTAGATCTGAGAATGACTAGAGATGGACATATAGTGATTATTCATGATAAACGAGTTAAACGAGGCACTAAACCTATAAGAGAAATAACTCTCTCCCAAGTTAAACAACTCGCTGGCGATAAGGCTGTGCTAACCCTAGAAGAGGTCTGCGAATTATTCGCCAGTAATACGATCCTAATGCTAGACGTAAAAGAGGCAGGTTTTGAAGAACAACTAGTCGGAATAATAGAGGATTTCAATATAGCAAATAGAGTAATAGCATGCGGAACTCTACACCGTTCTCTTTTAAAGATTAAAGAACTGAATAGCAATATTACGATAGCTTCTTCCTACACCACGGCGTCTCCCGAGACTGTAGAAGATGCCTATCTTCTAGGATTCGACATATACAATCCATGCTACTTAAACTTGAAAAGGGAAATAGTAGATCAAGCTCATAAACTCGGAATGAAGGTGACTACGTGGATAGTAGACAATCCAACGGATATGAGAAAAGTTCTAAATATGAGAGTAGACGGGCTAATAACCGATTATCCACATATAGCCAAAGATATCTTAGTCGGTCTAAGACGGCGTAAAATCATATTGTAGCTTTGAATTTAAACTAGAATGTTTCTTATTTTCACAAATTTAACTATAATAAAATGGCAGTAATACCTAAAGTAGGCGTTTATCCTCCAGAAACTACGGATAATACCTTTAATTTACAATTTTCTACTATACGTTCACTCTCCGCTACGAGCTCGTTGTTTAGTAGACACAAAACTGCCTCTCTATTAAGCCCTAACATCTTAAGTATATCCTCAACTCTAGCGCCTCGCTTAACTTTTAACTTCTTCTCCTCACCACTCCAAAGATATACTGAAACTTCGACCATTCTACTCATACTTCACCTCTACTTACAGTTCTTCTTTTTATAATTTATTGTGAGGGATTAGTATCGCTTTCTAAATACTCTACTGCTATGCCTATTTCCTTTAACATCCGTTTCATATTTTTGTGATCTTCATCAAATGTCAACAGTTTAACTGGCGGATCTACGGAGACAGCGATAAGTAGGTCCATATCTGGCAGAGATGCCCCAGTAGTTAGGGCTTTAGCTTTAATTTTTGCAGCTCTTTCTATAACTTCATCGGATAAATGAGCAATAGTAACCCATTTTAAGAAGTCATCCAACCAGATTCTTTCTTTTATACTTTTGTTTTTAAGCCATAGATAGTATACACCAACCATAAGCTCGTATTTAGTCAACTGCGAGATAACTATATCTTCGGCGTTTTCTACTTCTCTTTTTAGAGTTTCAATAGCTCTTTCATTTTTCTTTTTCAACTCTAAGATAAAAGATGTATCAAGGAGAAGCTTCAAATCCTCACCCTGAATTTTTCTCTAGTTTCTTTAACAATTCTCTCTAGTTCCTCAATATCCTCGCTTTCTCTTAAAGTAACTTCTAAGATTTTTTCGACTCTCTTAGATACATTATAAGCTATAAGTTCATCTATAATCTGCGAAAAAGACTTTTTTCCTTTAATACTAACGAGCTTTCTGTATACTTCATCGCTTATCGTAATAGTTTTCATGTATAATGCATTATACACGAAATTATTTAAACATTATTAGTGCCTACTTTGGCATAACAAATCTTCCAATAGTATAGAATCCCTTACCCCAGTTATGCATCGGTATATTCACTTTTCTAAAGTTCCAACCTCTCCTAGCGTCAAAAAATCCTTCACGAGCTCTAGCCGTCAAAACATCTCCTATAAAGAGGGTCGTATCTTCGCTTTCAAATTCTCCGACAACCTTACACTCCAAAACGCCTATCGCGTCCTCCAACACTGGCGCGTCAACCTTCAATCCTTTAGCAATTTTTAAGCCGAGCTCCTTTACCTTATCCACTTCACGACCGCTCGTAGAGCCGAAAAAGTAGAGTTCTTTTAGCATATCCAATGGCAGGATATTAACCGTGTACTCGCCGCACTCTTTCAACAATTCATAAGTATAACTCTCAACATCTATAGCCACAGCCACTCTAGGCGGTTCTTCAGCTATTGGAGTAACCCAGCTAGCCGCCATAAAGTTAACTCTTTCCCCGTATCTCCCCGTCCCTATAACATATGCAGGTCTGGGATGTAATAAGAGATAAAAGCGATCTAGAACCTCCATAACAATCCCTCCAGAATATCTCCATTACACAATGTAATATCTGTTACTACCTATCATGGGTTGACGTGTTTATCATGCAAAGTATATGCTTTGGTAATCCTTTATCATGGCTTTCAATGCCTTATAGAATACTTCGTATGCGCCTTCACTATCTATAAGATTTTGAATCTTTTCGAGAATTTCCTTCTTATCTTCTGCGCTGAGAAACGCGTATGCTTTTTCAAGAAATTCGGAAATAGCTTCAGTAGAGTACTGTATCAACTCCTGTATGAAAGAAGGATCATCTACAAACACAGCCTGCGCGTATGTCGATAAATAAGTGTACGATGTCCCGCCGTATAAAACGGCTTTTTCTTTCTGAGGCGAGATCGTAAGCAGGAAAGCTACTGATATAAAGTATGGCAGGCCTATCGTATACTTTACCATTTCTTCATGTTCTTTCCAATCAACAATATACACTCTTGAGCCGAGGAGCTCGAAAAAAGCTTTAGCTTTAACTGCTCCTTCTTCTTTACCTTTAACGGGTAAAACGAGAACTTTATACCCTTTAAAAGTTCCTGCTCCATAACCGAACATCGGATGCGCACTTGCAACGTATACGTCATCCGGATACTTCTTGTACACGTCTTCTAAACCTCTTTTTATACTAGCTATATCTAAGACTAGAGACTTTTTCCTCACCAAATCCTTTATCTTGAGTAAAATCTCCCTCACCACTTGTAGCGGAGTCGAGACGATTATAACATCTGCGCTTCCAACCAAAGTCCTTAAATCCGCCAACTCGACATTTCGTAAATCTCTAAAAGAGGGATTAGGATCATAAACTAAAACTTCATGCCCCGCCCGTAGGGCATCCCGTGCTAGCATTGAACCTATCCTGCCAGCGCCTATTATGCCCACCTTCATCTTTGAGCTACCTCACAGAACAGTTTAGCCGCTTTAACTAGTTTTTCCCTTGAAACTGTTAGAGAAGCTCTAACAAACGTCTTATATCCTCCAAAAAATTCACCCGGAAAAACGGAAACCCCTTTATCCAGTAAACGCCTAGAAAAGACTGTTCCATCCCTCCCTACATCTATAAAGAAGTAAAATGCGCCTTTAGGCTCTAAAAACCTGAACCCACACGGATCTAGTGCGGAACTGAACACCTTAACTCTCTCATATAAGATCTCTCTAATCTTCCTTCCTATCTCTTCCTTTAACTCAAGAGCTAGTATTGCAGCGCGTTGTATAAACGGAGAGACGCACGTTACTGTAGCCCTAACATACTCGATGACTTTTTTAACAATATCTCTCGGAGCTACTACGTAACCAAGTCTAAGGGCTGGGAAGGAGAATGTCTTAGAGAAGCTATAGACCAAGGCGCAATTCTCGAAATTTAAGTCAATTATAGAAGCCGGTTTCCTGTCATAGTATATGTCTGAGTATGTTTCATCGGATACTATAAGCCCTTGCGTTGATTCTCTCAGAAACTCTAAGGATCTCTTATCGGCGACAACTCCTGTAGGATTATTCGGGTAGTTAATCACAAGCGCTCCTTTAACTTTAAATCTCCCATCGGGCATCCATTCCTGCTCTAAGTTCGTCTTAATAATATAGAGATTTGCTTCGTTTAACTCGGCTATATGTTTGTACCCGGGCCAGTACGGCGCTATCAAGGTTACATCCTTTACCCCGTGTAGTAGAGCAGCTACGCCGAACTTGGCGCCGGGGACTACGACGGTTTCGCTAACTTCTACTCCGTGTATCTCGGCGATTTTTTCTCTTAATTCCTCCAGCCCCGAAGTAGGCGCATATTTAAACTCATCCATAAATTTTCTGAGTTCTTCGACAATTCTTGAATCGGGAGGAATATCTAACTGGCCGGCATCCATCCGGATCTCCGGCTTCTTTTTCTCGTATAGATCGAATAGCTCATACATGCCCAAGCTCCTGCACCTCTCTACACTTTTTCACTATGACGACGAAAACATCTTTAAACTCCCCCGCTCTCTCAAATACAATTTTCTCTCTTTCCCTATCCACGATATTCATTCCTAATAAGCGCTTTAACTCGCCTATCTTTTTGCAGAGCTCTATCCTCTCTTTTAACAAAGCTACGATCTCCTCGTCGATTTCATCTATTCTCACTCGAATATCCAAAATTTCCTTCAATACTTTATCCCTGTCCAAGCATACCACCTTAATAAGTGATCAGCTAGGACTATCGATATTACGGCGTCTACGACGGGAACAGCTCTTATAGCTATACATACGTCATGTCTACCCTCCACCCTAATCCATGTCTCTTCCATAGTTCTCAAATCGACGGTTCTCTGTCGCCTACTTATGCTAGGAGTTGGTTTAAAAGCCACGCGCACTACAATTGGCATACCATTGCTAATTCCCCCTAAGATTCCTCCAGAGTTATTAGTTAGCGTTACTATCCGACCATTCCTAACC
>JALURF010000138.1 GCA_027017165.1 Thermofilaceae archaeon | reverse complement strand
CTTACATATACCTACCGAGCTTGCTATGAAAGCTCTATTCAATGGCTTAACTATAGGATTAAAAGATCTTTAATGTAAGTAAAAGACTATATAATTTCCCTCTTTATCTATTTGCGAAATTTTGGTGAGAAAATGAGCTTACTAAAAGAGAAACTTCACAATAAACTTCACGATTTTCTTAAGAGACGCGTACAGCTCAGGAGACCGGTAGTCACGGATATATTTGAAAGAAAATTGTACATCTCGCCCAACGATATCGTAGCTGATTTTTTAAAGAAAACTCCATTCGCCTCTTTTAATCCCGGAGCTATTATCTTCGGGAACGAACTCTGGACATTTCCAAGACTTATCTTCGACTACTATAGCTATACATCGAGTATAGGATTTTTTAAAATAAACATGGATTCCCTGTTAGAAGGCAGAGTTTCCAAGCCGTTCAAAACTAGGATCGTTATATGGCCTAAGCGTTTATGGGAGGCTGATGGATGTGAAGATGCTAGAATTCACGAATACTCCGGCAAGCTACTGGTCCTATATACGGGTAATGGATACCACCTTGAAAACGGCAAGCTTGAAAAGAGAGCTGTACAAGGGCTTACTAGTCTAGACTTAAAACTGGAGACCGGAGAGAGGAAATATTTCTCTATAAAAGATAGAGATGAGCTATTCACTCCACGCAACATGAAAGATAGCGCTTTCATAGAGATATCTGGAAATAGGGCGACCATGCTAGCTAGGCCGAGCATAGGGGATTTCGACGTATGCTGGAGAGGCGTAGCCGAGCTTGAGACTCCTTCGCTGCTAGCCGAGACGATGGAGCCCGTGCTGGCTTATGAAGATTGGGAATTTAAAGTAGGCTGGTCGACGAATACCGTTGAATTATCGAGCAACGAGTCTCTAGTCGGCTGGCATGGAGTCTTAAAAGAGGATTACTCGTATAGGAACGGCTTGGCTATAGTTGATAGGGAAGGAAAACTCCTAGCGGTATCGAACTACCTTTTAGCTCCGAGAGGGCTGTACGAGGAGTATGGGGATAGTTCACAGGTTATTTTCGGAGATGGGCTCGTGCTGTGTAAGGAGTATTTGATATGGGTTGGGGGTATTAGCGACTACGCTATAGGAGTATTTACTGTAGAAGTGGAAAAAGCGTTAGAAAAGCTTAAATGGATTAGAGGCTGACCTATCCTCTAAAAAATTTCATATTTTCCAGTATTTCCTCGAGCTCGCCTTCGTAAATTAGAGTTATCTCGTCATCTCTCCCAGCACTTATCAACAGTTTATCGCCGTAGAGCGCAAGTCCACAGACGAAAATCGTTAAGGGACGCGCTCCGCTGTATACCCCTATCTCCGGCGCTATCACCGGTTCCTCGGTCGAAGCCAGCAGTTCGCCATTATTGTCGAATAGCGCTGCATAAGTATAGTAGACTCCATGACGATCGACTATATGGTATAGCACTAGAACCTCGTTACTCGATAGTTTTAGCGAGGCGTTCCCCCCAGCTTTGTACTCGTCCTTAGAAGGCAGCAGTTCTGGTATTACAACTATCTCGTCGAAGTCTACTCTAGCTCCATTTCTAGGTCCTACAGCTATCACGCCGAAACCCCTATCCTTAAAGAAAGGTCTAACCATCATATAGTCCCGGTTTATAGGGAAAGTGTCCCTATAGTCCTGTAGGAGAAAAACGCCCCACTTTTCCGAGTAAAAATTAACAACTTCGATTTTATCCACTCCATAATTTTTTACACGCGATTGAAACGTGAATACGCGCGACGCCCCAGTACGGTATAATGCTCTCACATGGTATAAGACTCCGGGATTCTCGGGGTCTACGCGGGGATCCTCTACACACTCATAAGGCATTATCCCATAGAGTATAGGACGGGCCTCTACCTTAATTCTATCGCGCAGATTCTCTATTTTCAATTCAGCAATTGCGATGAACGTTCTGGAAAAAACCGATCCGATAGACGCCAATCTTAAGTACACGCGTACATTACCACCGTGAATTTGAATAGCCGGGTTTGACGCTATACGCGGAACTATAGGTATTCCAATAGTAGAGATTACGGCGACATCCGAGGGGATTATATATCCTCTAATCCTAACTAGGCTTCTCCCGGATTTCTTCCTAGCGAAACTCGACTTGCTTCGAGCTTTAAGGTATTTCTCGTAGAGAATCTTGTCAGCCTCTAGCTTTACGCTTGAGAAAAGACGGTCAAAGTAACTCTCCACTTTTTGAATATTTTCTAGCTCATCTAAGACGAAGCCCATGCTAGCCGCCTGAGCGTATAGGATAACCTATCAGACTTTCTAAGCTATCGGCCACCGCCACGCAGACAAAGGTATCAGCGGCTCCATAGTATAAGAACCATTTGCCGTTGAAATAAACTAAGCCTTCAGCGAAAACTACGTTTCTCACCTGCCCGAATTTCTCCCAGTAGGTCTCCGGCGTCAATATGGGCTCTTCGGCTCTTGCTATAAGTTTAGTCGGGTCCTCGAGCGAGAAGATAGCCCATCCCACCGAGTAAACTAGGTTATCGTCAGCCCCGTTATATATCAAGAGAATTTTATCTCCGACGATTATAGGGGGAGGGCCCGGCTCTACGAGCTTGCTGTCGAAGTAGCCTCTCCTAGGTTTGAGAACTATCCAATCCCTATCGGTCTCCCAGTGAACCATATCCTTGGATCTTGCAATCCATATACTACTATCCCCGAAATACATCCAGTAATACCCATTAATCTTCACGGGTATTATAGCCCCAGATTTACTCCAACCCCACTCCGGGAAAGCTAAGCCTAGCTTCTCCCAGTGAATTAAATCCTTGGATCTAGCCAGAGCTAATCTAGCTACTTTTTTATCGTAAGCCGTGTACGTCATATAATAGGTATCGTTTATCTTCACAATTCTAGGATCTTCGCACCCTCCAAGCAGCTCCAACTCATACTCCGGCACTATGGTCGGCTCGTCCATTTTCTCAAAGTGGAAACCGTCCTCGCTCACCGCGAGCCCTATAACGCTAGTACCAAACCATACTTCTTGTGCTCTATAAAAGAGATACACTT
>JALURF010000137.1 GCA_027017165.1 Thermofilaceae archaeon | reverse complement strand
GACCTAGTCTTCATAAACGCTTCTTCGCCGCTTAGAGGACTCTACAGCAGGGGAGATACCTTCATAGAGAAAATATGGGAGGCTATCAACATTACACGCGCTGTTGAAAACACGGTCTATATAGCCTTCACGAATAGAGTAGGCGTTGAAGATGAAGAGTATTTCTGGGGAGGCTCTATGGTGGTAAGCCCGGACGGAGAAATATTGGCGAGGGGGAAGAAGCTAGAAGAAGATTTAATAATGGCAGACGTAAACGTACACGCTATCCGCAGAGCTAGAAGATTTAGTTCTTTTAAAATACACCGAACAGATATCCACAAATTACTAGGCGAGATTCCATGAGCCTACCACCTATAAACTGTGAGCGAGTAGCGGACTACATAGCGCGCAGACTCAGATGGTATGTACTCAACTACGCGGGGAAACAAGCTGGGGTAGTCGGAGTCAGCGGCGGAGTAGATTCAGCCGTTACAGCCTACCTCTCCGTTAAAGCATTAGGGAGAAAACGGGTATACTGCTACATCCTCCCCTCTAAAACCACGCCTAGAGAAGATGTAGAAGACGCCCTAGAAGTTATTAAAAGGCTAGAACTGCCCGAAGACCACTACGAGATTATAGATATCAACAGCATAGTCGAGAGCTTTAAAGAAAAACTTGGAAAAATGACCAGGATAGAGCGAGGCAACGTTATGGCCCGTATAAGAATGATAATCCTACACCAGAGGGCGTATAGGCATAACGGATTAGTAATAGGGACAGGGGATAAAAGCGAACTGTTATTGGGCTACTTCACCAAATACGGCGACGGCGGCGTAGACGTACTCCCTATAGGAGGCCTCTACAAAACCCACGTAAGACAACTAGCTAAATACCTAGGCGTACCCGAGAAAATAGCAGAGAAACCTTCCTCTCCCAGACTATGGCCGGGGCAAACTGCTGAGAAAGAACTCGGAGTCAGCTACGAAATCATAGACTCTATCCTATACCACCGTTTCGAGAAATGGCTACCCGAGGAAGAAATAGCAAAAATACTAAACATCTCCAACAAAACAGTCAACAAAATACTAACACTGGTAAAGAAGACACAGCATAAACGACTACCGCCCGAAGTCTTCCACATAGGCTACAGAGACCTAGGCTCAGACTGGAGATATCCAAGACAATGGTTCTAACAACTACCATCCGAGCCTAACACCTATAACTACGAATTCAAAGGTAAAATCTACTTCATCAACGAAAAAGACCAAATACAAGCTATCATAATACAAACAAGGCTTAGAGAACTAGGACATCTAATGAGCGCCTATTAGTAGCATTTATCTGCATCAACAGAGACGAATCCCTACTAACCAGAGACAAAGATTTCTTAATAATTCAAAAAGCCAAACCAAGTCTCAAAATAATCTTAAAAGAATAAACTATCTCATCTTCTTCCTCTTCAAATCCCTAGGAACACGAAATAGTTATATCCAGCTTGTATAGATATGTAGTTAAGTATATATTACTACATATCTATGAACTGTCAGAGGTGGCATGTCTTGAAGTATACGACTATTAGAATTAGTATTGAAGATAAAAAAAGGCTTGAACGACTGGCAAAACTGCTTAAATATAAAAATCTCACAGATGCATTAAGATTCGCCTTAAGCGTCGCCGAAAAAGAAATGGATAAAGGGAGAGGGGATTTAGATAAAGTCTTATCCTCACTAAAACATGCCAAAGATATCGGCAAAACCAATGCAGAGGATATCGATAAATACCTATATGGAGGAGAGTGAGCCAATTGACTGTACTAGTCGATACAGGCGTATTCTTCGCATTCTACAGTATCAAAGACGAACACCACCTCGACTCTCTAGGCCTCATAACACACATCGTTAAAGGTAAATGGGGCAGAGCCTTCATTTCAAACCACATACTAGATGAAATACTTAACATAATCAAATATAGACTAGGACCCGAAGTAGCTAAAACATTCCTAGAAACGTTTATAGACAGCAACGTAATCAACGTACTATACATAGACGCAGAATTAGAGATAAATGCTTTAAAAATATTCAAAGAAAATCTACAGAGAAAAGGTTTAAGCTATACCGACGCCGTGACAGTAGCCCTCATCAAAAGCCACAAAATAGACTACCTGTTATCCTATGATCTAAGATCCTTTAAAGGATTGGTAGAAAATATTATAGGACCGGGATACTGGCATACAATACCCGAACAAGAGAAAAAACAAATACTAAAAATAGCTAAAAAATATACGAAATACGATTATCCTCTAAAATAACTACCTCTATAGGTAGTAATTCTAGGCAACTAGAATCAAGATCCAAGGAATAAAAATCTAAGCCGAATTCGACATTATAACAATATAATATTAATTATATGCCAGCTTAGCCCCTTCTTCTCAGCTAATGCAACTACCACGGCATCCTAATTTTCATAGCTTTAATTTCATTATATTTAGTATTTATATCCGCTCCTCCACTACTTTTAAACTTAAATCTTTAATGAAATACTGTAAGAGTAGTTATACTTAAAGTCCTTTAGTCTATCTTGCTGTTTGGGACTGAAATTTAGTTTAGATAACTAAGAGAATCATTTTCTAATTTATTTTCTTACTTCAGGATATTTCTTCAATTACCTTTTTAGGATCTATTCTCGTTAAGCCTTCTACTCTATCGTACGCCACGTCAAATGATATTATTTTTCTATCCAACCCTAGTGCTGTAGCAGCATAATGCGAATCGAAAAAAGATAATCCCCATTTCCGCCTTATATAGACACTAGTGAGAGCAATTTCCGGAGTCAAAGGTATGAATGTTATATTTTCAAATGACGCTAACGCGGCCAAATCTTTAAATAACTGTGATTCCCTTTCCTCACTTCTATAAATCAACTCCATCTCCAATAAACTAACACTCGAAACTTCAACTCTTAATTCACCATCTCTAATCTTCTTAAAAATCGCACGTGCTACACTATAGTTTTTATCCAGTTTATTTAAAAAAGCGAATATGACATCGTTTTCTATGAGCATCTGCTATTCACCAGCTTCTTCCATAGCCAGTTTCTCAGCTTGCCG
>JALURF010000136.1 GCA_027017165.1 Thermofilaceae archaeon | reverse complement strand
TAGCAACACCTATCTTCATGCACTGAAGAGCTTAGAAGAATAAATATGTTTCTTGACAATTATTATAAACAAGTTTTTACGAACAACAGCTGTTAGCTTAAATTAGTTTTACAGGTATTTTACTTGGGTTAGAGGCAAAATTTAGGGTAAATAAAGGTAGTACTTTTAAAAATATTTAACATTACGGAGATTATATTTAGGCTTAAATTATCTGTCGATAACAATATATACCATTTTCGGAGTGTTGAAAGTGAATCAATTTGAAAATATCGGATATTATCGGTGCAACCGAAATGAGTAAGATAGCAATTTTCTTGCTAGTCCTAGCTTTGATATTCGTCGTTGTATTGGCTAACTTCGCCTGCTTAGCTATAGGAGTAAAAAGCATAGAGGTCTATTTTGAAGGGAAGAATGGAAAGAAACTCGAATCGGTAACCGTGGAAGTCGGAGAGGAAACCGTGGCGACTGTTGAAATAACCTCGAGCCTACCCGGACTTACGCTCGGATTTTGGAGTATAGAAGGAGGTACGGGCACTCCTAACCTAGTCTTCTTAATGCCAGGGCAGGCTTACAAAGCTAAGTTTTCCTTTACCCCTCAAGATACCGGCAGGTACGAGGTATCCTACAGGCTTTTATCTCTAGGCACGAACAGCGATAATGCATTTCTAAAAGTTAAATCGATCAAAAAGACGGATAAGGAGAAGCTATGGGAGGAGTTGAGAGACAGGATAAGAGACGCTATACTAAAACAACAGCAAGCCTCAGAGGAACTCGATGAAATACTTAGAGATATCTTAAGCAAACAGGGTTTAACTCCCGAGCAGCAGGAGAGCGTACTCGACAGCTTTAAACAGTTATCTCTCGCGGATAAACTGGTCATAGCCGGGGCGAGCCAGGAAGACTTATCTCAAATATTGAAACAGGGAGTAACAGCGAAAATACGCGGTAAATTCCGTCAAAACTTAGAATCGGTCTACAAGATAGTATTACCCTATATATTCTCCCCGCCCTCCGGCTCACCTATAATCACCATGATTAAACCCTATTTTAAGAAGGGGGATCCTAAAAGCCTGCTCGACAAATCCAAAAAATGGGAAGAAGATACTCCCTATGGCGTAGCTGGCAACAAGATATACGTCATAGGGCGCGGCTTCAACAGACAATGTAGAGTATGGCTAGGCACATCTCCCGGGCAGGGACAAGCACTAGAAACTAACTACGTGGCTGGGCTCCTTATAGCTAAAATTCCCGAAGAAGTGCCAAACGGAGACTACTACGTCTGGGTTACTCGAGGAGGCTCGAAGAGCAACGCGGTTCAAATTAAAATCTACGGGAACGCTTATATCCTAAGGCTAACAGGAGGCTTGTGTATAAAAGAGTCAAAGTGGGATCAAGGCACGGATTCCGACGAAGTCTACTTCATCGTCGTAGTTATGACGGGAGAATACTACTGGGGCGTTAGAAGCCAGGTTATCGGAGACGTGGACAGCGGAGAGGAATACCCAATACAGCTTCAGTTCTTCGGCTTCGAAGGCAAAGCCTTTGTACCCTACGACACGGTCTACATCGATATTTTCGCCTATGAATCGGATGGCATTAGCGAGGAAGTAGAAGAGCTCGTGGACAGCTCGGTTAAAGCAGCCGCGCTCGCTACGTGCTTCTTAGCGGCTGCAATCTCGGGCGGAGTAGAGGCTGAAGCATGTGTATTAAACTCAGATGCTATACTTGGAGTCGCCGGGGTAACGGCGGATTTAATAAATAGTATTTTAAAGCTGTCGGATAACGACGACTATATTAAACATAAGAGAATAGCTCTCACGCTTGAGGATTTAGCGTTGAAAAGCACCAGCGCTAAGCCGTTTATAAGATTCGAACTAGATGGAGGCGACGCCGGGAAACACGCATTAGAAATATCGATCACGGGCTTTTCTCCCTAAATTCTCTTTTATTTTTTAGAATGATCGAAAGTATAGTAAAAAAGGGGGAGAGAAATTTAAGCTCCACCCGTTTTCTCGACTTGTTTCTCTACGACGGAGATTAGGTCCTCAGTGATTACGAGAGGTCCTGTTCTAACGTGTAGCGGTACGTTGCCTACCGGCACTTGTACTCCGTATTCCAGATATAGGTAGGCGAAGATTACCGGGAGGAATCCCTGCGCGAAAGGTTGCTGGCTGATAGCGCAGAGCATTACTCCTTCTTTAATGCCGTCGAGTATCTCGCTGTCAACGTCCACCGTGGCGACGTACACCTTGCCCTTAAGTCCTTGTTCTTCGATCAGCTTCATAGCTGGGTGAGCGCCTAAAGGTCCTAGCGTTAAGATTAAATCGGTGTCAGGGTTCTTAGCCAGATAAGACTTGAGTATTTCGAGAGCTTTCGTCGGGTCAGTCGTGATATCCAGCTTTTCTACGGGTATTCCCTGAGCTCCAGCAACTTCAGTGATTCCCTTAGCTCTCATCTCCAATCCTACGTGGCCTACCTCGTGTATTCCTATAACGATTCTCTTAGGTAGTCTGCCAGTTTTCTCTTTGAAAATTCTTATAGCCGCCTCAGCCAGTACTTTACCAGCTTCGTAGTCATCCTGGCCTACATAGCCTAGATAGGGTATTCTCTCTTCCTCGCTTCTTGGGTCATATACGTTCACGGCGAAGACGGGTATACCTTTATCGATGGCCCTCCTCAAAGGCTCGTCTAAAGCTTCGTACGAAGTTACAGTCACAATTATGGCGTCGGGGTTCTTCGCTATAGCTCCCTCCAATAAGTCGACGAGAGCTTTTATCGAGAATTTCTCGGGACCCAAGTATACGACTTCCGCTCCTACGAGCTCTCCCGCTACTTGAGCGCCTTTAATTACCGGGGCCCACCATGGGTCTCCGGGTCCGCCGTGTGAAATGTAGTATATAGTATATTTCTTCTTGGCTGGAGCGGGAGATGGAGGTGGGGCTGGTTTTAGGAGTACGGCGCCGACGAGGTAGCCGAGGACCAGGCCGATAATTCCGACAACTATTAGCGCCGTTATGAACGTGTTTTTAGAAACAGTGGACATATCTAGTCCCGAAAGATATTAGAGAAATAAGCTTTAATAAAGTTTTTGCACTAGGT
>JALURF010000135.1 GCA_027017165.1 Thermofilaceae archaeon | reverse complement strand
GGGAAGCCCGGGGTAAAGGGGTGGGAGTTGCGGAAGCTCCTTGGAGAGGATTTTGTAGAAGTAGTTAAAGCTCTTAAAAGCTCCCTGGAGAGCTTCGGTTTAACTATAAAGGTTGTAGGCGAGAACGGGGAATTTCTAAGCCTCGACTCTGATAAGGATTCGTTGAGAAAAGCTCTTTTCATCACGGTTCTAAAAGAGCCCCCGACTCTGCAAGAACTTAAGACTTCAGGCTGGAGGATAGACGATATAGCCATGCTATCTGTCTCCCTCCTTTACCTGCTTTCGAGAGGAGGAAAGGCCCCTAGGAAGGAACTGTTAAACGTGTTGTATTCTAAATTCGGCAAGTGGAGAGTCAACTACGTAGTGGAGAGATTGATAAAGCTTGGGTATTTAGAGGAGGAAGACGAGAATATAGTTATAGGCTGGCGATCTAGAATCGAAATAGACTTTAATAAACTTTTAGGAATTCAAAGTTTTTAACTTCTCTATCTTCTCTAAGCTCTTCTTTCTATGCTCTATCCAGAGTTTTTTAATAAAAGCGTCTAGATCATCAGTAAACCCCGACGCTATCTTGGGCACTTCTCTAAAACTAAACCCAGCGGCTCTAGCCAATACGGCTCCAATACCGTAGCTCTGTAAGTTTTTAACACTACTCCAGAAGTTCCCGCAACCCCTCCCCTTTCTGCCTTTACATTTTTTAAGTCGTAAAGCCGTCTCCGTCCCACTGATAGTATCGAAGGCAAGTCTGTCAGATCCGCTAGAGTGGTAGAAAACTTCTCCAATTAATTCCGCAACAGGGCTACTCCATACGTAATTACAGTCGAGACAAGCCAGCGAGACGAAACATGATAACAATCTTATCTTGAACATCATCATTGAAATAAGATCTCTCTTCTCCGGAGATATGGGTTCTAAAAACTCCCGCATAAAGTAGAAATGCTCCAGCGTGAGTTTTGTAGGACCTATAACCGCCTTAACCTCAAACTCTCCACGTTCAAGCATTTCCACGACTTTTAACGCCTTCTCCAAATCCATATCTTTATAGAGTACCTCCTTTAAAGCCTCCCTATAGGGGGGAGTATCCTTCAAGGCTATCGCCAACTTCTCTACATCCCCTTTCGCCAGTGTCGTGCCGGGCTCGATAACCCCCATTTTTCTAGCCACTTGTTGAAGTCTCCACCTAAAAGCCCTGCTCTCCTCTACCGCCGCGTATATGTATTTTTTGAATTTCTCGACAGTCGTATCTCTTAAAACGGCTTCTACCTCTTCTAAGCCCACTCCCCCGCCTCTCAAAACTATCCTATAGGGCTTTTCCGAGACGTAAATCGGTAATCCGAAAAGCCTAGCCAGCCTATACGAGAGATACTTACCCAATACACGGTTTACCCTATTGCCGAAATGCATATGAACAACTATCAACCCCTCCGCATCCTCCACTACTATACGCCTATCGGTCGGCACGGGGACGCCTTCCTTAGCCATATAATACACGTTTAAAATAGCCTTCTCAACCGTTTTCCTATCCGTTTTAAACTCTTTAGAGATAAAATCGGCTATTTCACTCAAGCTACGACCCTCCCTAGCCAAATCCTCTACTAAACCTCTAATCCTTCCAACCTCCTGCGCTACTTCAAAAGAAACAGGTATTTCCTCGCCCACCCAACTCGGTATAGCGCTCCTATAATCATCTACGGGTTTAACGTAGACTATTTCCTCGGTTAAGGATAAGACTTCCCAAGGCCTACCCGCCATTATAAACCTAGCGCCCGGCTCGCAGTACTCTGAAACGAAGAAATCGTCTAGTACACCTACGAAACTTCCACTTTCACGGTCTACTACGTAGTATTGCTTAACCTCCGGTATCATAGATAAGACGCCGAAGAAGTAGCTATAGCTCCTATCTCCCGGTCTAATATAGCCCCCTCTTACCCTGATTAGGTTTATATCCTCTAAAAATTCGATTAAACTCTTAAATTCCCCTATTTTCAAATCCTGGTAGGGGGTCGTCCTTTTCAAGATATTATATACCTCATCTAGCGTATACCTACCGGTTAAAGCGAAGCCCACTACTTCATGAGCTAAGACGTCGAGAGGCTTAGGCGGGGGGCGTGAAGGCTCAATCCACTCTTGTTTTAAAAGCTTTACTAAAACCATGGCCTCTAAAGCGTCATCGCTGTCTCCGACTAGTACAGCTCCTCTACTCACCCTGCCTATTCCATGTCCGGATCTCCCTATTCTCTGGATTAACCTGCGGACTTCTCTCGGCGAGTTATATTGTACTACGAAATCCACATGTCCTATATCTATGCCCAACTCCATAGAAGAAGTGCAGATAACTCCCTTTATCTTGCCGCTCCTCAACATCTCTTCTATCCTAACCCGCTCTTCCTGCGATAAACTCCCGTGATGTACGTAGACCGGTAGTTTTAAATCCCAGAGCTTAAGCCTACTCCCAATCATCTCGACGGTAGGCCTAGTATTAGAGAATACTAGAACGCTCCTATACCTCTCCACGACATTCCTTATATACCTAAGGCGGGCCGCGACTCCTTCTGAAGCCATTATCTGCTCTGCGAGTTGCGCGTCCTCTTCGCCGACCTCCGGCCACACCACGTCTACCTCTATCATTTTAGCCACGGGAGTATAGACCACTCTACACTCTCGGCCCCGCCCTACCAGAAATTCCGCTACTTCGTCCGGGTTGCCTACTGTAGCCGAAAGGCCTATCAACTGAAAATCTCTTTTTATAATTCTCCGCGCTTTTTCGAGGAGGATCGCGAGCTGTACTCCACGCTTGCTATCAGCTATCTCGTGAACCTCGTCTACTATAACCCATTTAAGCCTCGAGATATGCCCCCTTAACCTCTCCCCCACTAGGAGGAGTTGAAAGGTCTCGGGAGTCGTTATCAGTATATCGGGCGGCTTAAGGGCTTGCAACCTCCTCTCAGATGGCGGTGTATCGCCGTGTCGAACAGCTATCTTTAAATCAAGCTTTAAAGACCACCACTCCAGCCTACTCAGCAGATCCCTGTTTAAAGTTCTTAGAGGAGTTATGTAGACGAGTTTTATACCCTCCTCTCTTCCTTCTTCCAGTAATTTTGATAATAGTGGGAGGAACGCCGCCTCGGTCTTCCCCGTCCCAGTTGGCGCTACTACGAGAACGTTCTCCCCTGCCAGTATGTAGGGTATAGCCTTTACCTGAGGCGGGGTAGGCTCTCTAAACCTTCTCTCCGCCCAGAGTTTACGCACAAAGGGGTGGAGCTTCTCTATTACGTCCAAGAGTTCACCAAGCTATCTACAGTATTAACGATATATAAGCTATGCCGAGTCTACGTGTTTAAAAGCGGCGTAGTAAAGCGCCACGTATAGAGTATAGATTATCGCTGTCATGTAGAACGGCAGGTCTAGCCAAATATTATCCATTATATAGCCTCCCAAGGGCATCGAGAGCATCTCCCCAATCTGGAAGCCTAGAGACATGTAGGTTGGCGCCATGCCTCTCTCCTCCTCTCTCACTGCTTTCATAAAAGCCGAGGTTACGAGGGGGTTAGCCATGTTCATCAGAGTATTTCTGAGCACGACTACCGTAAACGCCGCTGGAACGCTGGGAGAAATGGTTAAAGCCACTAGCAGGGGTATAGAGGAGGCTTGGAGAAAGGCGGAGGTTTTTACAGTGCCAAATCTCTTCGAAAACAATGGGTTTAACATCGTTGAAGCCATTAGGGTAAGCGAGAGGAAGAAATTTAGAATTCCCAGTTCCCCGGATTCAACTCCATACTTCACGCTTAAATAGTAGAATATCAGGGGTATCGATAACCCCGCTCCGAAGCCTATGACTAACTCGACTAACAATACTTTCCCGAGAACTCCCTTAGGCTTGAGAACCGGTATTTTCCCGCCGCCTACCTTTAGATCTTTTATCTTAAACACGGGTATCAGAGATACAACGCCTATAGCATATATCAGCAAGAAAGAGCACATATAGGATTCAAGTAGCGAAATCTTCCAGATCTCAGAGAGCCAGACAGGGATAAAGCCGAGGAGGCTGCCCAGCGCCCCGGCCGCCGTAAATATCACCTGTTCCATGCTGTACGCCAAGTCGAGATCTTCCTTCCTAACTATCTTCGATACATACGAGTAGTATGCTGGCATGGAGATCGAGCCTAGAGAAGATAATATCGAGGATAGCAACAGGATTTCGAACCGAGTTGAAAAAGCCATTGGCAGATAGGAGAAAGTGGATAGAGACCAGAAAATGAGGAATATCTTCTTCGCAGACATATAGTTCGTCAGAACTCCTCCGGTAAAGGTCCAGATCATGGCTAGGAAGGTATTGATTGAGCTTAGAATTCCGAGTTCCGTTCCCCCGTAGCCAGCGGCTTTCATGTATAGTGGATACACTATATAGTAGAGAGACCAGCCTAGCGACCCTAGGCCAGCGCTGCACATTAGCAGCCAGTAGTCCTGGCTAAGTCTTTTTAAATCTTTGAACACCTTATTCACCGGCGTTGCTAACCCATTACCGGTGAATTTATTTCTTTCCAACCTCTATTTCTAGAGGGAAAATGAAGTCTTTTAAAGAGGAAGAGGTAAAACTGGATGATTCGCTAAACATAATCAAAATACCTCTAAACCCTGTCGGACGCTACGCCGTTATAGGGTGTAGGGGATGGGTGGAGCAGGGCAGGTATGTGGAAAACCTGCATAGGCATCTTGACAAGCTCGGCGAAGCTATAGTAGCGAAGGGCTATTACTGGGGGGCTTCGGACTACGGTTCTGGGGGTTACCCGCTCAAAAAAGCCTTGAAGAGCATTAAAAATTTAATTAATTATATGAGGGAGAAGCATCAAGTTGAAAAATTCGTAGTTCTAGGAACTTCGATGGGCGGCCATGTAGCCCTTATGTACGCGATAGAAAATCCCGAAGATTTATACGGAGTAGTGGATATTTACGGCGTGGTAGATGTGGAGATGCAGGTCAGATATGTAGTTAGGATGCTCTCAATGCTGCCGGTAGCCGTGTTTAAAATTAAGGATTTAAGCGCTTTAAAAGCCGCGTTTCGCTTCTTAGCGGATGTAAAAAAGGAGTTTGGAGGAGAACCTAAACTCTTAAAATTCACAGAAGAATATGCAAGATATTCGCCTTTAAGGAGAATAGGAGAGCTTAAAGTACCGCTTTTAATCATCCACGGTGATAAAGACCCAGCTGTCCCCCTGGAATTTAGCGAAAAACTCGTAAACAGGTTGAAAGAGAGTGGTAAAGCCGATCTCTTATACAAGTTTCATATAGTTGAAGGCTTTGGACATGAAGAGAAAACCGTAGAAGAGTCTCTAGATGTTCTATACGAGTTCTTGGAATACTGTTTTAAAAAATGTTAGGGAGTTAAGGCAATTTTTAATCCTTCTTTACTTAAGGCGACTTGAAAAGCCTTCTCTATATTATTGAGAGGAAACCTATGAGTTACGAGTCTCTCCAGGTTTACTCTACCGCTAGCCGCCACTTCTAAAGCTCTCGAGAATATCTCCCTGTTATAGATAAAGCTTCCCACGAGCTTCCTCTCCCCGTAGTGTATAGGATTTAAATCAAGCGAAGCGTTTGTAGGAGGCCAAACTCCGGCGAATACCACTATTCTACCCCCCTTAGCCGTGAACTTGAGGGCTTCAGAAGCCAGAGAAGCCATTATAGTGCCTCCGGTCGATAACATGGCTACGTCTACTCCGTAGTTCCGCGTCTCCCTCATCACCACGTCGTATACGCTCTCTCTCACGGGGTTGATGACAACATCGGCTCCGAATTCTTCAGCATATTTAAGCCTTTCATCTAAGAGATCGCTCACGATTATCCTGCCAGCCCCCATCATCCTGGCTAGGGAGATCTGAAGCAAACCCATAGGCCCCGCGCCTATTATCAACACTGTTTCTCCCGGCTTAAGCTCAGCGTTTAGTAAGCCGCCGAGGCTCGCCGCCAGCGGTTCTATCAGCGATCCCTCAGTGTAGGTCATGTTTCTGCCCAGCTTGTAGACGTTTTTAGCCGGAACTTTAACATATTCGGCAAATGAACCGTCTAGCTTAACTCCCAATTCTGCGGCGCCTCCTATACCGCCTAGTTTCAAGCAGAGATTATGTCTCCCCATTCTACAGTACCTACAGTTATCACAGAAGATGAAAGGAAGAACCGTTACTCTATCCCCCTTCTCTAAAAAATCAACTTTCTCTCCAACTTCCTCTATAACGCCGGAAAACTCGTGACCTAGAACGAGAGGCTCTTTGAAAGTTGAATGACCCGTATATTTCCTCAAATCAGTAGGACATATAGTAGTTACTTTCACCCTCACCAAAACTTCTCTCTCACCTATAGACGGAACCTGTCTATCCTCGATCTTTAAAACCCGCGGACCATAAAGTACAGCTGCTTTCATAGCCACATAACAAAATAAATCGAGGTAAAATAAAATTTCGACTAAAGCCTATCCTAGTTTAGATAGAGAATCCAAAACTCTCCCAACAGCCGTCGAGACTTCTAGTCCTTCGTAGAGAACTTCGTATATACTGTAAAAGAGAGGAAGCTCGTCTCTATTAAACTTCCCATCTATAAGCTTATAGGCCATCTCTGCCGCCACATAGCCCTCTACGACTCCAACTCCTCTCTTCTTCATCTCCTCCAGCGCCTCGGGTACGGAGAAACCCATTCCTATAAACATGCCGAACATACCGTTTCTTCCACCTCTAGCGGTGACTAAGAGATCGCCTATCCCGGATAACCCGTACACAGTTTCTCTTCTACCACCCATGCGCTCGACGATACAGGCCATTTCCTCAACTGCTTGTACGAAAAAAGCTGATTTCGCATTATTCATCTCTAATCCATTTCTCTTTTTGGCGAATCCGTCAAACCAACCTATTGCTATAGCGTAGACGTTTTTAAGCGAGGCACAGAGTTCAGCCCCTATAACATCGTCGCTAACGCTTATTCTGTAATACGCTGTCTCAAATTCCCTCTTAATATTCTCCGCTAACTTTAAATTTTTAGAATTATACACGACAGCTGTAGGGAATTTATGAGCCAGCTCTTTAGCTATAGAAGGACCAGAGATATACACTATTCTATCCGATCCACCTATCACCTTTTCGACGATTTGGGTCATCGTTAATATTTCTCCCTCTACTTCTTCTAATCCCTTGGCTACGATCAGTATAGGGGTATTCCTGTTTAAGATATCTTTGATCTGTTCCGAAACTGGCGCTACACCCGCCGAGCTCACCCCCAGGATAACCGCATCTATCCCTTCCATAGCTTTAGGAAGATCCTTTGGATAGTAGATTTTCACAACTTTGGGTATGTTGACTCCTATTCTAGGATGGGTTTCGCCTTTAACAATGCCATCCAGTATCCTGATATCGTACTTAGTTCCCCAAAGCCTGATTTCATGCCCTCTATCCACCAATGGTACCGCTAAAGCGCTACCCATAGCTCCAGCTCCTAAAATGGCTACCTTCACGAAATCACCGAAAATGTTTATGTATAGTTGTGAAATAAAGTTTCCGTGCTATTTTATGGAAGAGAATAGTAAGATAAATAAACTCCTAAAGCTAGTATAGCAAAATACGAGGTGTTCTCATGCTCGTTTACGCTGGTTCCGCGAGCAAATACTTCGGGTTAAAACTGGCTAAATTTTTAGGAATAGAATATGTAAGCGTTGAAACTCGGAAATTCCCAGATGGAGAACTCTATATCCGGCTCGGCAAAGAGCCTAAAGGCGAGACAGCAGTCCTGGTTCAGTCCATGTATAGGACTCCGAACGACTATTTGATGGAATATCTTTTTATCTCGAGAACTCTAAAAGAGTTGGGCGCGCGCGAAGTCATAGGCGTAATACCTTACTTCCCCTATGCTAGACAAGACACCCGGTTTAAACCCGGCGAAGTTGTCAGCCTTTCCGTAGTGCTAGAGCTCTTGGAAAAAATGTGCACCGACCGCGTCGTAACGGTGGATATGCACCTCCACAGAGTACAGGATATAGAAGAGATTTCGAAAATCCCCTTCACCAACTTATCGGTCATGAAAGAGATAGGCAAATACTTTAGGGATAGAGTTGAGAGGGGAAATACTGTAGTAGTGGGACCAGATGAAGAAGCTGAACAGTGGGCTAAAGTAGTAGCTGACGTGCTTCAGGCCCCGTATATGGTCTTAGAGAAGGTACGGCTGGGGGATATGGAGGTCGAGGTTAAAGCTAAAGAGGAAGAGTTGATAGAGGGAAGAGATGTTCTAATAGTCGATGATATAATAAGTACGGGAGGCACCATCGAAGCTACGGTTAGGAAAGTTAAAGAGAGGAAAGCTAATAGAGTGTTTGTGGCTTGTGCGCATGCTATACTCGCGGCGAACGCCGAATATAGGGTATTTCACGAGGGCGTGGAGGAACTGGTTGCCTCGGATACCGTGCCTAGCCCATATAGCCTAGTATCCGCTGTACCAGTAGTGGCTGATTATTTAAAGAGACTAAGAGGTTAAACCTTTAATAATTCAAATCTCTATTAAATACGACACTTTTACTCTATAATTTTCTTCTATGTAGTTCACGATCTTCTTTGAAGATATTCCAACACAAAATATTCCTACAATTTCTGAAGCTAGTTTTCTAGCAATATTCAGTAATGCTATAACCGTGGTTCCACTCCCTATTATGTCATCGATGATCAATACTTTATCTTCAGAGTTAAGAGCATTTTTCGGCAAAGCTATGAATTTCATATATCTGGTCTGTATCCTATTAGTGGGGGAATAAGGCTCTATTACTGCATTCTTGATGTAACGGTCTTTAAGAGCGTATACTAGGCCTTTATCCAGTAGCATAGCTATTGGTGATGCTATTAATAGGCTTCCTCCTTCTACGGATAGTATTTTGGTTATGTTAGATTTTTTATAGAGATTATAAGCTCGTATGATGATGTAGAATAATATATCGGAGGAAAATGCGGATAAATTCATTAATTCAGGATAGTTGTAAACTCCCTGGTTTATATACTTCTTAATTTCATTTTCTATATTAAAAATCTCTAGCGTCTTCTGTATAATCTCTTCCGCTCTTCGCTTTCCGGGAAGAAGCCTCCCTCTAACGTACTTGCTTAAAAGAGGTATGTCAAGCCCAAAATAATTTCTAAGTTCTCTATACTTGTAATATTTCTTCAATCTTCTCAATAGTGAGATAGCTTCCAGCCTTAGCAACATATCGTCTATAGAGGACATGAATATCTCTTGTGTTACCGTTACAATAAATATTAAGCTTTTGTCTTAAATCATTCAAACTCGTGGTGCGACGCTTTATGGATTTAGATCTGGAATTTAAATGAGTATGGTGAATATACTCTTGAACGTATCATTACGGCCATTAGGTTAACAAGAGCTTAAGCACTGGTATTTCGTGAGCATGCATCTTCTAAAGCGGTATGCTAATCGAACAACTCTGTCGGTTTAGAAAGGAACTCCACAGATTAACGCTATATTCGAGTAGGGTGTGAATTCTCCGGTCCTGACGACGAACTTGGCTTTCGCCACGTATTCTCTTTTAAATTCTTCATGAAAAACCAGTATTACATCTTGTTTGAAATCTAAGTGTTTTTGATATCTCCCAAGTAA
>JALURF010000134.1 GCA_027017165.1 Thermofilaceae archaeon | reverse complement strand
CCGCTTGTTCATCTTTAAAATAAGCTGTCTATGTTTTTTCTCCCCAAGCTTCTCCCCGAGCGTCTTATTGAGGAAGCGGTTTAGGAAGCTTTCCCACTCTTCGACAGTCACGTTTCTATTTTTCCCAGGGGGGCTTAATAAACCGGGACGCCGACTCGTCATATTTTATGTCAGTCCGGGTCCGTTTCGTCATCTTTATTTCGGCTCCTATAGCCAGCTCGTCATCCATGTTGTATAAAGCCAGAGACCTTATATAGTTTTAACTAGTGTAATATTTCGGGGATGAAGAGAGAAAGCGCTGAAATCGAATGATGTGAAGGAGGTGACCCGACCCGGGCCGTTAAAAATATAAAACCAGGGAGGCTATAACATTCTCGGGGCCGTAGCCTAGCAAGGTAGGGCGTCCGGCTCCAGAATGGGTCTGGACGTGGAGAAACCGGAAGGTCGGGGGTTCAAGTCCCCCCGGCCCCATTCTCATATCGTCCTTTAATACTTTTCTTCACAATACGCTCGGAGATATTATGAAAGCGAGAAGAGGTATAATCTTGCTAGTTTTTCTCACGATATTCTTTGCCCTACTGGCTAGAGCTCAGCCAGCAGGATCTAATTTTCTAGATACTATAATCTCTGAAGTTGAGACGGTTATTGTTAATGGTTTAAGACGAATGCTCATGGCGGTTATTAGAATAGCTAGAATAGCTTACCTGCTCATGGGGATAGCGGGAGTTCTTATGTGGGCCTCCGGCTATGCCATAAGCCGGGGAAAGCAGTTAATAGTAGGAGCTATAATCATCGCGGTGCTTCTAGAGGCTCTTTCAGGCTCCATCTAATCCGATAGAATTGGTAAAGCGGGCCCGCCGGGATTCGAACCCGGGACCCTCGGGTTTCTTTCCTTAAAGGTTAAAAGCCCGATGCTTTCGGAGGCGCCTTGTTGAGGCTAGGTCCCCTACCGGGCTGAGCTACGGGCCCGCCGTTATTCTGTAATCTGATGGCTTTTTATAAAGTTTTTGATGGAGCTTTTCGTTACTACTAGGTATGCTGTCACTTTTTCTCCCCGTACTAGATGTTCTATAATAGCTCTGTCTATATCTCTCGCTGCTTTATTTGCGTTTACGGCAATAGTTCTATTATCTACGTAATTGCTTTTCCTGACTACGATAGAGTATGGATTAGTTAACGTAAGCCTCGGATCCGACCATGCTTCTACAAAATCCACTTTCCCCCCAACCACTATAAATAAGTAAACCCTACACCCTCTCGTTCTTAGAAGTCGCTTTGTTTCCGGAGATAAATCACTAGCGGCTTTGCTTGCTTTAATCCCTATAATACAAGTACCTCTGGGCGTAAGATAATCTTCTCTAGTTATCTCTAACGTCGTTTTATGAGTAGCTCTTATATTCCTATGACCCTCAGCGGTTATTTTCTCATAATGCATCTCTAGGTTAGTAAGTATTTTCTCTATATCCATATTTACCCAGTAATGGAACGAAGATGCATCCACCCATTTTTGACTCTCTAACATTTCCTTCTCGATCTTTCTCAACTAGGGTAAGAACTTGATAGAAAGTGGAGCCAACCGGTATAACAAGCCTTCCCGGGGCATTTAATAGCTCTAAAAGATAGGATGGTATACAAGGGGCTGCAGCGGTGACTAGAATTCTATCAAACTTCCTAAACGTGGGAACGCCGCTGCTGCCGTCGCAAACCAGCACGTGTACTCTATCATCATATCCCGCCCTTGCCAGGTTATTCTTAGCATATTCTGCAAGCTCGGGAAAATACTCAACGGAGATAACATAACCTGAGGTTGGGGAATCCGTTGGAGATGTTATCTCGGCACAAAGCGCGGCGTGGTACCCGCTACCTGTGCCTATTTCAAGAATATTACATCCCTCTTCTATCGCGAGTAACTCGCACATCATGGCGCACATGTGAGGAGCTGAAATAGTCTGACCTTTAGGGATAGGTAAGGGATGGTCCTCGTAGGCTGAATTACGGTATTCCGGAAGCACGAATTCTTCCCGCGGGACTTTGAGGAACGCCTTTATAACGTTCTCGCTTTTTAAAACACCTTCTCTAATTAGATATTCAACAAGTTGCCGCCGTTTTTTATGTAAATTGCTCAACCGAACCACGATTCGAGACTAGCTTGAGTAAAGTACATCCGTACAGCTTTCTCTGCTCTTTCAACAGCTTTCTCTACCCTCTCTCTGGAAAAATCGTATTCGTAGCATAGAAACCTTATAATCGCTTCTTTATCAGGCGTAGACCATGATAGCTCATAATCGTCCGTAACCTCCGGCTCTAAAAAGATTCTCTTAATTTCAAGAGGATCTACGGGGAACGCTTCCTTGCCTAAGATATCTTTTATTTTTTCTATGCTACCATACGTCTTAACCAACCTTAGAGCCCGTTTGGGACCTATACCCTTTACTCCCTCTGGGTTATAATCCGTGCCTATTAGTATAGCTATATCGATCAATTGTTCTCTCGTTATTCCGTGCGTCTTAAGCAGGTCGTCTAGAAGTATCAGCTCAGGAGTTATCTCGATATACACTTTTTTCCTGGGAAGTTTCCTCCTACCCGTTATAGCCAGGTTTCTGACTAATCGCTTAGAACCAAATAGTAGAGAATCATAATCTTGACTCGCAGAGGCCCAGACATCGCCTTTTAAAGTCATATAAGCGCTTTGGGCTTCTCCTTCGGAAGGCGCTTGAACCCAAGGTATGCCCATGTAGTCTAGTAGTGTTTTCGCCGTGTCGACCATTTCTTTTGTGAGTCGTGAAGTCTGCTGGGCGTATATCCTAGCTTCTTCCAAATCTCCTCTGGCTAGGGCTTCTCTGTACTTCTCCTCAGCAATAACTTTTTGCTGTAACCTTTTTTCTAGTTCCAGCATTTTCAATTCTGGAGGTTTACCATCGAAAACATACACGGGCTTTAGCCCGTTCTCTAGAAGGTTTACCGTTCTATAAAATAGCCCACTCAAATGGCTTGTAACTTCCCCCCGTCTGTTCATGAGGGGAGTTCCATCGGGTTGTCTTATAATGGCTAAGAACTGGTAGAGAGAATTATAAGCATCTATCGCTATGGCCTTCTTACTTAAATCTCTTAAACTTATCTGCTTTTTAACTTCTTCAACTAGCTCTCTGAGATTTACCCCCATCTAACACGCCTCCCCTTAATTATAATTAGAGAAATGAAATAATTTAGTTTAACTTGCAAGCCTCACTATTTTCAAATCTTTTTTTAATGGCTCTACTATCACCATACCGCGGACTTCCAACACCATTAACATCTTATTAAATTGGGAGCGTGAAATATCATCGCCCAAAATCTTTTTAACAGCTCTAAACAGTTCTTTATCAGTCGCTGTTCCATTACTTCTTCTAAGAATTCTTAGGATAACAATGTGTAAAGGTAGCATAGTCTTACAGATAATAGCTTACTAAAGACGGCGTCTTCTGAGTTATACTTTTCGATCTTTCACTCCAAGCCTGATAATACCGTATCATCTCCGGGGTTATCGAAGGCTTAATCTTCTTAAGAGCTTGCTCGAAATGCCGTTTATACACTTTTTTAGCGTTTATATCTTCTCTCAGCGCGAGCAAACCAGCCTCCCTAACTAATACCTCCAAATCAGAGCCGGAAAATCCCTCAGTAATATCAGCTAATTCTTCTAATTTAACATCCTCAGCGAGAGGCATTCTCCGCGTATGTATTTTAAGTATTTCATACCTAGCTTTCTTATCGGGCGGCGGTACATAGACTATTCTATCAAATCTACCGGGTCTTAATAGCGCTGGGTCAAGAATATCGGGTCTATTGGTAGCTCCTATGACGACGACGCCTTCTAATTTCTCTAATCCATCTATCTCAGTTAACAATTGACTTACGACTCTTTCGGTAACCATCGAATCGCCGATTCCAATACCCCTCATAGGCGCTATTGCATCTATTTCGTCGATGAAGATGACGCTGGGGGCGACTTGTCTGGCTTTTCTAAATAATTCTCTAATAGCTCTTTCAGATTCCCCAACCCACTTGCTAAATATTTCAGGCCCTTTAACGCTCACAAAGTTTGCCTCGCTCTCCGTAGCCACTGCTTTTGCTAGTAGGGTTTTTCCACAGCCTGGAGGACCATAAAGCAAAATACCCTTAGGAGGATCAATACCCAAACGCTTGAAAGCATCTGGATGTTTTAACGGCCACTCCACTGCCTCTCTTAGTTCCTGTTTTACCTTCTCTAACCCACCTACGTCACTCCACCTAACGTTGGGTACTTCTACTTCTATCTCTCTAAGCGCAGTCGGAGTTATTTCACGGAATGCGTTCATAAAGTCCTCCATTCTAACCTCCAGCTGCTCAAGTATCTCAGCCGGAATCTCATCTTTATCCAAATCTATCTTAGCTAAAATTCTCCTAAGAGCCTTCATGGCTGCTTCTCTACACAGCGCAGCTAGATCTGCCCCCACGAAGCCATGAGTTATTTCTGCGAGACGTCGTAAATCGACGTTATCGGCCAACGGCATATTCCTGGTATGCACTTGAAGAATCTCGAACCTGCCCTGTTTATCGGGAACTCCTATCTCGATCTCCCGGTCGAATCTGCCAGGCCGTCTAAGCGCAGGGTCTAAAGCATTCGGTCTATTCGTAGCTCCGATAACTATCACGTCTCCACGTGCTTCAAGGCCGTCCATTAATGCCAATAATTGGGCTACTACGCGTTTCTCAACTTCGCCCGTAACTTCTTCTCTTTTAGGGGCTATAGCGTCTATCTCGTCGATGAATATTATAGCTGGAGAATGCTCTTTCGCATCTTCGAATATCTCTCTAAGTCTCTGCTCGGATTCTCCATAAAACTTACTCATTATCTCCGGTCCATTAATGGCTATAAAATATGCATCGGTTTCGTTTGCCACTGCTTTTGCTAGTAGGGTTTTTCCACAGCCTGGAGGACCATAAAGCAAAATACCCTTAGGAGGATCAATACCCAAACGCTTAAACAACTCCGGGTGTTTCAGGGGGAGCTCGACCATTTCTCTAATCTTTTGCTTAGCCTCTTCTAAGTCTCCTATATCCTCGTAGGTAACCTTGGGTATACGCCCTACTTCAACCGGTTTTTCCAAGACGAATAGCTGCGTCTCCTCAGTTACTATAACGACGTCTGAAGGCTTAGTTGTTACTACGACAAAGGGTATGGTTTGTCCTAAAACCGGGATTTGAACTACATCTCCTTCGACTAGAGGTCTTTCAATAAGCCTTTTCTTTATATAGGCTTTGAAATTCTCGTCAACAGTTAGCGTCATGGACATCGGGGCAAGTCTAACTATACTAGCTATCTTAACGTCAGCTTTTCTAACAACAACCCTATCTCCAACGCTAACGCCCGCGTTCTTACGGGTCCAACCGTCCATCCTGATGATATTGCGGCCGCGATCTTCTGTATAACCTGGCCATGCCACGGCAGCCGTACGGCGGCGTCCTACAATTTCCACGATATCGCCCGGAGTTATCCCTAGCTTAGCCATTGCTATGTCGTCTATCCTTACCCTACCTCGTCCTGCTTCATGTTGTCTAATCTCGGATACCCGAAGTTCTACTTCGGATTTTTTCTTCCTCTTATTCACCAAGTTCAATACACCTTCAGAAGGAGTATATCCTAAGGACTCAAAAATAACGTTTAATATTTAACTTTTGTGGACAAAATAACTCTAGCTTAAGTAAACATCCGGCTAACCATCAATACTTCAACTTGACTAACGCCATCAACGCTTGAAATAATCTTTTCCAACTTACTCGTACCTCCCTCAGTCTTCTCCGGGATGGAGATATATAGCCTGAGAGCATACAATCCGAACGCTATAGGCTCTTTAGCTGATTTTAATATCTCATAGTCCTCTGGAAGCTTCTCCTTTATGCGTTTTTCCAATTCATCTAACGATGTTTCAATGTCGTCCGGCAGTATTTTAAGAGAAACTACGACTTTAGCCATTTCACCACCTCACGGACCTTCAAACCCACACTTGGGGCATCTATACGGATTCATTAACTGTCTGCACTTGTAGCATCTCCAAATTATAAATTCTCCACAGTTCGGGCATCTAAATTTGACTCCTCTCTCATACGGCGGTATAGGCCTGCTACACGAGGTACAGACAGGCATCTTAAGCGCCAATTTCTTAACCGTAGACGTTGCCATTCAAACCCCGCACAAACTTTCCTAAAGGAGTATATAAACCCACCGCAACTCCCGAGCGGCCATCAGGCATCCCGAAAGCTATTTAAGAACACACAGCGCCTTATAACTTGGGCCGGGGTGCCTGAGTCAGGTCTAAAGGGTCGGACTCGAGATCCGATGCCCCAGTAGGGGCGCCCGGGTTCAAATCCCGGCCCCGGCGTTTACTGTTTCTGAAATATTTTCGATATTTTGGATAAATCTTGTAGCTTCTTTAGGAGAATGTATGTAGACGTTGTAAATCTTTACTATGCTTAAACCGCTTATAAGTGTACTGCTTATTCATAAACTCTTTTAACTACAATTTTTCTTAGGCGAGTTAAGATGCATCCTCTAACCTGCTTAAGTGATTTATATCATATCGTCGAAAAGAAATATGGTGGATCTTATGGAGGTTTTCGAATATAAAGGAGTAGTTGTTAAGGTTAAGAAAGGGGATATAACAGAGGAGGACTGTGAAGCTATAGTTAATCCAGCGAATTCTTTAATGATAATGGGCGGAGGAGTGGCTGGTGCTATAAAGAGGAAAGGTGGCGAGGTGATAGAAAGGGAGGCTAGAAGATATGCTCCTGTACCTGTGGGCGAGGCCGTGGTCACAAGTGCTGGGGCTTTGAAGGCTAAATATGTAATACATGCTCCTACAATGGAGAAGCCTGCTATGTCAATAACTGTTAGACATGTGGAGAAGGCAGCGCAGGCAGTTTTTAAAACAGCTTGTTCTCGCGGATTCTCATGCATTGCCTTGCCGGCTTTAGGAGCTGGTGTAGGAGGAGTACCTGTTAGAGAATCTGTCAGCGCCGTACTTAAAGCTATGAAAGCCGTTGATCTTTCTAAATGCTCTATAAGAGAGGTAAGGCTGATTGCATGGAAAGAGGAGGATTATGTGGAAATGGTAAAGGTGTGTAAGGAGCAACTAGAGATGGTTTCTTAGTCGTATACTCGGAATATAGGTAATGTATAGATACTTCTATATACTCCGGGTTTAAGGTCTGTCCGTATATAAAACCTCTACTTCTTATGCATCTTGTGGAACTATGTCGAAAGTAGCGGTTAATCTGGGAGCGCTTTTCGACAGATTTAAAGTATCTAGAATATTTAAGAGGAGAGAGCTACTACTACCAGACTATGTTCCCAGCTATTTACCTCACCGCGATCAACAGATCTACAGGCTAGGATTGGTCCTGGCTCCAGTTCTCTCTGGTTCTAGACCGTCTAACGTCTTCATTTACGGATTGACAGGAACCGGTAAAACCGCGGTTACAAAATACGTTCTGAGAGAATTAGAAAAGAAAGCTGGCAGTAAAGTCAGATATGTATATATAAACTGCAGGCATACAGATACCAGTTATAGGGTTATAGCGGAGCTGGCCCAAGCAGTAGGACAACGAGTACCTTTTACCGGTCTTTCTACAAGCGAGGTTTTTAGAAGATTTATAACGGGGTTAGAGCGCAAGCAACGCTTCCTGTTAGTAGTGCTCGATGAAATCGATTACCTAGTAAAGAAGAAGGGAGACGACGTCTTATACTTCCTTACCAGGATAAACGATCAACTTTCTGTATCTAAAGTCTCCATAATAGGGATAACTAACGACCTCCGTTTCATGGATTTTCTCGATGCTAGAGTTAGAAGCAGTCTAGGGGAGGAAGAGCTGGTATTCCCGCCTTACACCAGTCGAGAACTAGAAGATATCCTCAAGATGCGTGCGGAGCAAGCTTTTCATCCGGGAGTTCTAGAGGAGGAGGTTATACCGCTCTGTGCGGCGATCGCAGCTAGACAAAACGGAGATTGTAGGCTGGCTCTCGACCTTCTCTTAAAAGCGGCTGATATAGCGGAGAGACTAGGAGAAGTAAAAGTTAGGACCGAGCACGTGAGAATGGCTCAGAAAGAGATAGAGAAGAACTTAGCAATAGACCTTATAAAATCCATGCCTCTCCACGTCAAACTCGTTTTAGCGGCTATACTGATTTTGCATAAGAAGAAAGTCAAGGTGATAACTACCGGGGGCATATACGACCAGTACACGAAGCTTGTTCAGCGCATAGGAGTTGAACCGGTAACGCAGAGAAGAGTTAGCGATATAATAAACGAATTGGATATGTTGGGAGTGATAAATGCTCAGGTCGTGAGCTTAGGCAGATATGGGAGAACTAAGAGAATAAAGCTGAGTGTATCGGAATCGAGCATAAAGGAAGGTTTAAAAGAGGATCTCACGCTGGGCGATCTATGGATCGAATTAGCGAGCTAAGTTAAATCGCCGCAAACACAAAATATCTCATGGAGGATATCATACAACTCTTCAAATCCTATCTTCTTCAACGCTGATATTTTAACCAGTCTGCTCGCCGCCGTGTACTCCCCTATAATATCGATAAGCGATAACGCCATATCACTAACTAATCCTTCAGAACTAGAAGCTAGTACAGACTTTAAATTTTCGTGGTTCTCTACCAAATCTAGAAGGCTTTTATCCTCTATAGCGTCTACCTTATTCAGGACTACTACATTGTCTACTTCCAGCCTCAGCTGAACGACTAGCGATAATAGCATCATAGCAACTAAGCTGGAGGGAGAATCTGTCATAATTGGGTCAAAAATCAACACGCATACTACAGGTCCTAATTCTTTAAGTGTGGAAATAAGCTCCGGACCCGCTTTCCTAAAAACAAAAAGCTCCATCTGACCTGGAGTATCAATTAACACGTATTCCTTTTCCATTTTTCTTATCGAATTTAATATAACCTCCTTATTTTGGAGCATAAGATCCATACATCTAATGAAGGCTCCGTTAGGACCCAGTCTTTCTTTAACCATAATATCCCTAACCGTAACAAGTTCTCTAATGTCAAAATCGGCACTATAACACAGAGTTTCCGCCCCCGGATCCAGGTTCACAAAGCCCACGTTAATTCCCGTTTTTTCCCTTAACCAATTCCCATAAAATCCCGTAAGCGTCGTTTTGCCGCTACCCGCGGGACCTAAGAAAACTACTATGTACTTTTTCCGAGAAATAGAACTTTCACCCATTTACTGATAACCCCTGAAACAAATATATACACCTAGACTTTATATTTAACCTCGGGGCCCGTCGTCTAGCGGTAGGATACTCCCCTGACGCGGGAGAGGCCGGAATTCCGGTCCCCGAATGGTCCCGGGTTCAAATCCCGGCGGGCCCATCTCATCGCTATTTCTACCCGGTATCAGTAAAATTCTAAATTTTGATAAGCTGTTTTATAGCTTGAGCGTTAAGGATTGTGTTCACAGAAATAAAAATAAATAAAATAAGTTCCACTAATATAAGTGTAGCATTAGGGTGTTATCCGATGCCGGAAGTGCTCTCCGAGAAGATGATCACGATAGCTGAAGTTAAAAAAATATTAGAAGATAGTATGAAAAAAGGAGAATTGAATAGTATACAGCTTATAACGCTGGAATACGCT
>JALURF010000133.1 GCA_027017165.1 Thermofilaceae archaeon | reverse complement strand
TACCCCAGCCGCCCCAACCCCACCAGCCGCCACACCAAGGGCAGGCCAGCGCGGGCGCGGCGAGTAGAGGTACGGCGAGCAGGAGGGCCGCCACTAAAACGAGTCCTATTCTCTTCATATTTCCACCTTTAATGTTCATCTTCTAACACCTCGCCTATATATCCTCCATGCCAGGAATGGAACCATACTTGGCCGTTATAGGCGTTCACGCTGAGCATTTGCATTTCGCCATTTATCTTGAAGTGGAAAGTGTAATAGCCCGGGAAGACGTACTCCTCGACCACTACTCCTCCTGGGAAGTTGGCGTCGATCCAGTTTTGAGCTATTTTCTTGGCTTCTTCAATACTTATAGGCCACTCGGTTTTGCCTATTGAGTGTGGACCGTAGAGCGTATTCCACATCATCGAGTGGGGCTCGAAGTGTACTCCTCCATTTCTGGAGATCACTAACTCGAACGCGCCGATATCCCTTTGAGTGTCCCATACAATAACGTAGAAGTTGTTGGTGTACTCCTCAACCACTTTTACCTCTAGGTTAGAGCTGTAGGATTTCGCGTAATCTTCCGCGTATTTAACGACGTTATCCCTATCTACGGTTATGTAGCTGTTCCATCCGCCTTGTCCCCAGCCGCCGTGGTGTCCCATGCCCCATCCCCGTCCGGGCTGGAACACGTTCCACTGTCCTCCGCACCAGCCTCCTTGAGGCGTCCACAGGGGCGTTGCGATTATAGCTGCTACAGATAGGACCAGTAGCCCTAACAGTGCTACCAGCAATATGTATAGGGTTTTGTTTTTTGCCATGTTTAAACCCATGTGGCTAAGGGTACGCGGCTATATAACAGTGCTGTGTAACCCTAGCCGTAAAGTTTTTTCACTTGTTTGAAAAATATACTGGTATGAATAATAAGATGCTATTGCTAGGCGTTATAGCTCTATCCGTGGTTATAGCTTTGATATTAGACTTGATATACGTGAGGGTTATGCCTCATTGCTGGTTTTATCCCTCGCCCATGGCCATCGTCTTCTTCTTCATGTCTTTAATAGCTCTCATAGCTGCCATCTTTCTCCTGGGAACGCCTAGTAGAAGCAGAGCTACTGTAAAAGAGGATTATGAGCGTATGTTAAAGTTGCTACCGGAAGCTGAGAAAGACGTATTTAAATATCTTTTAGAGAAGGGAGGTGAAGTCCAACAAGCACAGATATCTAAAGATTTAGGCTTAAGCAAGGTTAGAACTTGGCGTATAGTTCAGAGGCTTCAGGAAAAGGGTCTGGTCGAAGTGCGCAAGGTTAAGGGTAGAGTTCTGGTTAGGGTGAAGATTTGAACTATATTATTCCGATCTCTCGGTTTTCTTCTTCGAGTACTTCTCCTGTTCTTTAAAATAGAAATTAACGACTTTTTTCAAACTGGCTCTTAAAGCCTCGGCGACTGTTGAGGGGGAAAGATCTAGGAGTTTAGAAAGTTCGAGTAGAGTAATCTTCCTAGGAAACTCAAAAAAGCCCAGTCTAAGCGCCAGCTTGAGGATTCGCTCCTGTTTAAACGTTAACGCTGTAGAAGATCTATTTCTCAAATTTACGCTAGCTATGCTTTCTACACGTACTTCTATTCCATTTCTCCTAAGCCTATCTACGATATCTTTGAGAAGACTTACGTGAGCTATTAGCCTCCATTTAACGTATTTGTCTTCTACATCGTATATGGCAGAGCCTAGAAAACACTCGGCCGAGTTGGAGAAAAGCCTGCAAACGCTACAATGTGAAGTTCTCACGACTCCATACATCTTCCCTTTATTAACGTCTAGCGTCAATATTTCAATATAATCTATATATTTCGAAGAGCGCAGTTTTTTCTCTATCTCTTTGATGATTTTAGGGTTGCACTTAAGCTCGAAAACCTCGTTTACCTTATTTTTGCTTACGGGCTTGCAATCGAGTATTTCTACTCGGACGGGACGGTATTTCAGCAAGTCGGCTACCCAGCTATGAGGTGGAGGTCTTATCTTCAGCGATACCTCTCTAAAACTCATTATTTCACGATATTACATCGCTCCTCCTTAATATTATTGTCACCAAGATTAGAGAAAAGAGCGTATAAGCCGTTAAGATGCCCGCCAACAGCAACGGCAAAAATCCGCCGAGTTCTCGAGCTATGTAAATCCCGTGAGATCCCAAGAACGTGAGCATGGGGTCTATAAGGTATATCATTAGAATTCTAGATGATTCTACCGGGTTTAAAACCGCCAGTATGAATGTCGCCTGTTCGCTTAAGCCGGTGGAGATGGTTAAGCCCATTATCACCAAGTCATATACGAATATCATCGCAAACCATAAAAGAAAAGCAGTGCCGAACGCCTCGAATCTGCTTTTAGAAGTAGCTGAGATTAACATGCCTATGCCGATAGAGGTCGCGGAGAGAGCTATGGCGACAAGTACAAAGGCCAGGTATTTAGGCGCGTCTTCTGGGGGCATTAAAACAACTGTTATCCAGCTGGCGAGCCCGAAGCCGAGTAGCGTGGCTAGAGTTACCGCTGTCAAGAGTCCTAGGAATTTACCTAAGACGTAGTCGAGCGTTCCAAGAGGCTCCGAGAAAAGCCATTCTATCACTCCTGTCTCTTTTTCGCTCACTATGCTTATACTGCTTATAGCTAGAGATATCAGCGGCACCAGGTATAACGCCAAGTTTATAAGAGAAGCCATAATCCTCCCTACGGCTTTTAACCCTAGGTAGCTGACCCCCATTAGGGAAAACTGAGTCAGGCTTAGCCCTAATAGGAGATAGGATAGAGAGTACGCCATGAGCCATTTACTTCTAAGCCCCTCCCTAAGCTCTTTTAGCATCAACACCTTGATTAATCTAAGCGTTTTCAATATTCTCACCTCCTCCAAGTTTTAGAATTAACTCGTCGAGTGAGGGTTCCTCTACATAGAGAGCCTTTAAATTCACGTTTTTATATATTAAATTTCTTAAAACTCCTAGAAAATCCTCTGTTTCGACGATTATCCAGTCTTTAGAACGTTCAAGAACTCCGTCTATCTCGAGCTCTGCTTCTTTCCCTATTTTAATGTAGAGCTTGGTCGCTTTAACTTTTTTCACGAGTTCTTCTAGTGAGCCGCTGTAGACACACTTGCCTTCGTTTAAAACTAATGCTTTATCCATGTAGATT
>JALURF010000132.1 GCA_027017165.1 Thermofilaceae archaeon | reverse complement strand
ATATCTCATCCTACGGTTAATTGGTAGAAGAAGTATATATTCATCGACCAACGGGGAGGCTAATGAAAATTGGAGTCATACATGAGAGCAATCTCCCAACTCCCTCTTCAAGGCTACTCATAGAGGCGGTAAGAAAGCTCGGACACGAGTCCTACTACATGCCTTTCTCCTACATCTCAGTTAGAATAGACAAAAAAGGGCTCATTCTGAAGATTGGCTCAAAACCTCTCGATATAAACGCTGGCTTGTTAAGGAGTATAGGCTTCGCTCCTAGCTTCGAACAGTTCATGGGCAGATTAGCCCTCTTTATGGGAATCGAGGAAGAGGGAATATACTTAATGAACCCCATTCAAGGATTACTAAACGCTCGCAACAAGTTTATAACTCTTCTAAGACTGCATAGAGCCGGCATACCCGTTCCCCGCTCTCTGCTAACCGAGAATTTGGCCGAAGCTTATAGACTCACCGCCCAATGGAGTAAAGTCGTAGTTAAGCCTCTTGTAGGATCTCGAGGGTATGGCCAAGTGCTGGTAGATAACGCCGATCTAGGCTACAGGATTTTCAGAACTTGTCTCCAGTTTAAACAGTTTATATTCTTAGAGGAGTACATGAACAAGCCGTCTCGAGACATAAGGCTCTTCGTCATAGGGGAGCGAGTAGTGGCGGCTATGTATAGGTATTCTCCTCCAGATAGTTGGAAGACTAATATCGCCCAGGGAGGTAGGGCTGAACCTATGAAACCTCCTCCAGAACTTGAAGAATTAGCCGTAAAAACAACTGAAGTTTTAGGGTTGGATTATGCGGGCGTAGATGTTTTAGAGAGTAATGAGGGTTATTACGTTTTAGAGGCTAATGGTTCGCCGGGTTTTGAGGGATTGATGAAGGTTACAGGTATAAATATACCGCTTGAGATAGTTTCTTACCTAGTGGAAAAGGTGAAAAGGTAGCGTTTATGACTGTGTGGATTTTAAAGTGTAGGGATTGTGGCTCTGAGAGAGAAGTCGACTTGGGGTTTAATCTCTATAAGATAGGTAGAATCTACATCTACTGTGGGAAATGTGGGAAAAATACGTTTCATGATGTGGTAAAGCATTTAGACTAGGTCAAAAGCCATAAGTAATCCTACGATAAAACACGGCATCGCTAGGAGCAAGAGATACGTGAACATCTTTTTAAGCAATACTGGCTCGGCCCCTCCCATTCTCGTGAAAACAATCTTATTCAATATGGCGGAGAATGTGGCCAGCAACACGCTCGCCCCTATTATATTCGCAGTCTCGCCGCTGACTGGAGTTATGGTATAGATGGAGAGTATAGTGGCTCCAGCGTTTATAAAACCGCCTAGAGCCGCTGACAATACCACGCCCGCGTCTCCCACGATATCGGAGAAGAGCTTCGTAAATACAAATATGCTCGCATAGACCATAGCTGCTTTAAGAGCAACTCTAAAGCTTAACGGACTTTCGATGGTTAAACTTTCTCCCTTTTCAAACTTCTTACCGCTATATAGTAAGGTTACACCATAGCCTATGAGCATTGAGGGAAGCATTCCCACCAGTATTTTTGCTATTACAGCTTCGGCGTGAACTCCTCCTGAAATCGTGGTTAGAGAAGCGGCTAGTATTAAATTCCTTAAAATCATCGAGGTATTGGCTAAGAGAACCCCCGCGACTATCCAATCTCGGATTTTATCCTCAGCTTTTAGACCCAGCCTCACGAGGTTTAACACCGTAGACTCGCTGTTTACCAAGCCTCCGAAAAAGGCGAAGTATGTTAGAGCTCTCGCCCCCATCGCTCTTACCGCTACATAGCTCAGTAGAGAGAGGACCAAGGTTAAGGCGAAGAACACGTAGAGTATTCTAAAGTTAAAGACTCCGAATATCGGATCATAGATATCCATTAGGAGCAAGGGGCTAAATACGAAAACTACTATTCCTACTTCGAGAGCTGAAAGAAGCTCTCTATAGGAAATCCCTGTTACGAATTTCTGTATCTCCGGCTTTATAGCGAGTATAAACGTTATAAAGACGGATATGGCCGCCGCCTCTAAAATAAGGTTGGCGCCTACGAGTATACCTATGAAGAAGGCGAATGCTAACGCTAGAATCGTTGTTATCCCCGATATTCTGAGGACGAAAAATCGATAGGCTATATAGAAGCCCAGAATTACCGGAAACATCAACAACCCTATTAGGGATATATACAGCGCTACGTCGGGAGCTCCTCCCTCTCCCACCAATGTTAACAACCTCATCATAGTGGCTCCGTACATACACGTTAAACCGAAACTCCTTACTCCGGGAAACTCCTTTTCCTCGCCCCGTAGAGGCCTGGAAAGCCTGGCTTTCTCCCTCTCCAAGCCTATTAAAGCGCCTAGGAAGAAACTGATTAAAACTTCTTCTATTGTAAGCCAGTCGGCTTTAAAAAATTCCTCGATAGCTTGTTGAGTCATAGGCTTCAACCTTTAGCTTTTGATAATGCATTATTGTAGGCATTTATAGCCATATCGGCTACTTTAATCCATCGAAAACTTTCTTCAACCCTTTTCATACAGTTTCCTCTTATCCTCTCTGAAATCCCGATCCGTGCCAAATTCTTCAACTCTTTGTATAGGACTTTATCCGCTCTCTCCTCCTCCATTAAAGATACAAGCGAGATTATAGCTTCAGCCAGATCTTTGACGCTATCTTTAGGAACTAGCAAGCCCGTCCCCTCAACACCGTACTCCCTTAAATCCAGTATGGTCTCGCTCAAACCTCCAACCCTCGAGGCTACCACAGGAGTTCCCACTGCCATCGATTCAAGCGCCATTATCCCGAAAGGCTCCCATCTAGAAGGCGCCGCGTACATAGTAGCGGCGACATGTGCTAAGTGGTAGATTGAAGGAGTAATCCCGTAGATAATTCGTACGTTCTCCGGGTATTGACAGGCTTCGTCGAATAACTCCTTTATCAGGGATTCTCCGCCTCTTACTGGAAGTAGTAGGAAGAGGAATTTAGCGTTTGAATAGACTTTCAACACTTGAGGGACTGCTTCTATCAGTACGTCGAGCCCCTTTTGAACACTCGTCCTGCCAGTGGTTATGATTAATGGGCCGTCGTCTCTAAAGGGCAGCGGCTTGCCAGCGCTATTCACTATAGAGCCTTTAAGCTCTTTGATAAGCTCAGCTAGGTATTCATCCTTTATTATGGGCTCGTTCTCCGGAAGTTCTCCAAGAGCTTTTTCTAAAAGATATTTGCGTAGTAGCTTCCTATCCGCGCGCTCCACTTTTACCCCTAGATACTCTTCTATCTCCTCTCCATGCCGCTTCGAGATATTATTCATTATTTCCTCAAATCTCCAATCGCATCCGTTATAGATGTAAGTGGACTTTTTCTCGAATTGAAACCCTATATTCTGCAGAATATTGTTCTCATCTTTCTTTAGATAGGATTCGCTAACCGTCGCCACTACGTCACTTATATAAGCGGCTAAACGTTCGAGAATCCCCCCGCTCAGCTCGTACAACTGCTCCAGCGTATATTTCCCGGCTTCGCCGTCTAAGCTTATTTCTAGCTCGGTTTCCATATTTAAACCACAAAAATCGGAGAGATACTTTTTGTCAACCCACTTTCCACAGTATAGGTGTATCTGAAAGAGGAGCGGAATACGCAACCTCTTCTCTACGCCATAGAGTTTTAGAGCTATGCCCGAGGGCACAGCGTGCCAATCGTTTATATGAACTACATCGGGCTTCCACTCCGCTATCTCATACAGAACATTTATCGTTCTAGCTAAGAGCGCTGCTTTAGGCTCTGTTATCTCATCAGCGTATACTACCGGGTTTTCCAGAATATTTTCAGCTTCTCCACCAGCTCCGGAGATCACGTAAAGCTCTACCCCGTCCAGTAAGCCTCTATAAATGGTTATTTCATAGTTTTTACCTAGAGCTTTGAAATCGAGGGCGTGCATCTCAGATAATCCGAGCCTTTCTCTGATAGCCTCGTCTTTAGCGACTCCATGGCTCGGCATGATTAGAGCCACTTTCAAATTTTTGCTGGCTAGAGCTTTAGTCATGCTTCCGGCTACTTCCCCTAATCCGCCGACTTTATAAACTCCTTTACTCTCAAACGCTATGAACCAGACTTTACTTACTCTATCCTCCATACTGTTGAGTCTTGAAAGCCTAGATAAATAAGTTATTCTCATAATCCCACTCCTAGTCGTGAAAGAGGTTTTAGAACTCGGAAAGATACGACAGAAAAAAATATGAAATATTTAGACCTTAAACAGGAGTGATACACCGCTTTAAGATTGCTACAGCCACGGTGTTAAACATGAAGATATATACTAAGAGAATTTCGCTAATTACGAACAAAAACTTCGAGTTGATAGACGTTACCGATACTGTTAAGAGGATAGTCTCGGAGAGTAATATTAGAAATGGTTTTTCGATAATTTTCTCCTTGCATACTACGACTGGTTTAATAATACAGGAGAGTGAAGAAGGGTTAATGAAGGATATAGTAAATTTCTTCGAGAAGATCGTGCCTAGAGAATTCGAGAATTACAGACACACCCACTACTTCTATAAAGATGGGAGAATGGCCGTAAACCCGTGGGCACATCTGCGTAGTATCTTAACGGGACTGAGTTTAACTGTGCCCGTGGAAAATAGAGATTTATTGCTGGGCGGGAGGCAGAGGATATTCTTCGTAGAGCTTGATGGTCCTCAGCGTAGGACTTTTGTAGTACAAGTTATCGGTGAGTAGGATGTATAGGATAGATGTACATGTGCACCCTGTTCTAGTAAGCGAGATCTTGGAGAAATATCCCGGTCTTTTAGAAAAAGTACGTGAAATCTTCTACATAGGCACAGCACCTCAGCCTATAGAAGTTATTTTCAAGCAGATGGAAATAGCGAATATCGATAAAGTAGTCCTACTGCCCATAGACTGTACCACCAGGTTTGGCGTTGAGCTCCCCCCAGTAGATGCTGTAATGAAGCTGGTCGAGAAGTATCCAGAACGGCTACTCGGTTTTACGAGCATAGACCCTATGCGGGCTGACGCTATAGAAGCTTTAAAAGAACAGGTAAAGAGGTATGAGGTAAAAGGAATTAAGCTAAATCCGGCTCTGCAAGGGTTTAACCCCCTTGACAAAAGAGTCTTAGATTTTCTGAGAAAGTGCGCAGAGCTCGAATTACCGGTGCTGGTACACACGGGCCATGTGTGGATGAAGAGAGATAGCTTAGAGCACGTAAATCCATTAGTATGGGATAAGATCGCCACTCTTGTATCGGATTTGAAAATAGTGTTGGCCCATATGGGATTTCCCTGGCTGTGGGAAACTTTCACAGTACTTACTAGACATGAGAACGTATACGCTGATATATCCAACGTGTACACAGGCTCTCCACGAGAACATTTAAGCTATATTCTCACAGAAGCGTTGCCTAAGAGGATTGTTGAACGATTTTTATACAATAAGATAGTTTTTGGCTCGGATTACCCGAGGATAGAGATAAACAAAATGGCTGAGGCTCTCGGCAGCTTGGATATAGATGCTCAAGTAAAAGATAGGATCTTCGGCTTAAACGTTGGGAAACTAATCAGGCTATAAACTTATTATCCGATCCTCTTTTTTTACCATGGTGGTTTTGTGCACCATATGTATAGAGAAATTAGGGAAACTCCGGAGGCTCTTCTCAAAGTTAAGCGTAAAATGGAGGAAATTCGAGAAATAGCCGAAAATCTCGTCGAGAAAGGAATAAAGAGAATCTTCGCGGTAGGCTGTGGAACTTCCTATTACATAGCCGTAGGAGGTCTCTACCCATTAATCAAGTACTCGAATATTGACGTCTATCCGCTACCTTCTTCTGAATTCTTCCTAAACTACCTCAACAAAGTAGACAGCAAGGCCGCCGTAGTTGGGATATCAAGGTCGGGCTCCACCGCCGAGACGTTGGAAGCCTTAAAAAGAGCGAATCGTAGAGGCGGTCTAACTATAGCTATATCCTGTAACGAAGAAGCGGAAATGCTGGAAATAGTGGATAAAAGCTTCGCCGTAAAGGTTGAGGAGAAAAGCATAATCATGACTAAGTCTTTCTCGACGATGTCCTATGCTCTTTCATGCCTCTCGGCGCATTATTTGAAAGAAATCGAGATAGAAGAAGGAAAAATCCTAGTCGGAGAATTGGAGAAAATCCCCGATGTATCTAAGATTACCCTAGAGAAAGGCGAGGTCGCGAGAGAATTCGCAAAGAAATTCGTAGAAGAAGGCATAAGAGGATTTATTTACTTGGGAAGTGGACCTGCATATGCGCTAGCTCTCGAAGGCTCTCTTAAAATAAAGGAAACCTCATACTCGATGAGCGAGGCTATGCCCACGCTCGAGTTTAGACATGGACCAATGGCGCTTCTAGGAGAAAAAATAAAGCTAGTAATTATAGCTTTAGAAGGCGATACGTTAGAGGTGACTCTTAGACTGATTCAAGAAGTAAAAGAGAAAGGTCATGCTCCCTTCGTGTTGACTAATTCAGATAAAGCAGCCGAGGTGGAAGGCATATATATCCCAGTAGGTTTAAACGAGACCCTGACGGTTCCCGTTATGATTACGCCGCTTCAACTACTCGCCTACTACTATTGTGTCTCGAAAGGATTAAACCCGGACAAGCCTCGACACTTAGTTAAATACGTGGGTAGGTTCTAGGTGGGTACATGCTCGAGATAAGCGTAGATTTATTATTGACGCCTAACGTAGCCGTCGAGAACGCCTCAATGATAATCGAAAACGGATATGTAAAAAAGATAGTGACTGGCGGAGATAAAGAGCGGGGAGCCGAGAAACTCGAGTATAGAGGATGTATAGCCGTTCCCGGATTCATAGATATCCACATTCACGGCTACGGTGGAATCGATGTAAACTACCTGAAAAGCGAAAAAGATTTAGAAAAGATGTCCGAGATGCTTGTAAAACACGGCGTCACAACTTTTCTCCCTACAACAGTATCATTCCCCATAGACGAGTTAAAGAAATCAGCAGAACTGATTAGCAACGTGGCATCTCACTCCGGTAAAGGCGCAGAGGTAGCTGGCATATATTTCGAAGGACCCTACCTTAGTAAAGAGAAAGCCGGAGCTCAAAATCCCGAGTTTTTAAAAGATCCGAGCGTAGAAGAGGTTAAAGAACTCTACAGGGCGTCTAAAGGCTTAATGAAAATTCTAGCCTTGGCCCCCGAACTGCCTGGCTCCTCCACGGTGATAAAAGAACTAAATAAATTGGGGGTTATAGCCGCTGTCGCTCATACTAACGCGACTTTTAGCGAAGCTATGAAAGCTTTTGACTTGGGCGCGAAGCTCTGCACTCACATTTTCAACGGAATGAGAGTTTTCCATCATAGAGAGCCAGGCGCGGCTTTTGCGGGTCTTTTGCGAGACGATGTTTACGTCGAGTTTATAGGAGATCTAATACATCTACATCCAGGCACTATATCTTTAATCTACAAAAACAAGCCGTCCGATAAGATCATTGCAGTAACCGATGCGATCTCCGCTACCGGCCTGCCGGATGGCGAATATAGGCTTGGAGGTTTAGAGATAGTAGTTAAAGATGGAATTAGTAGAGTTAAAGAGACGGGCGGCTTGGCGGGTAGCACGTTAACTCTAGATAAAGCTTTGAGAAATCTAGTTTTAAAAGTAGGAATACCCTTACAAAAAGCCTTAAAATTCATGACCGAGAACCCCGCCAGGCTTTTAGGATTAAGAGATAGAGGAATTTTGAGACCGGGTTATAGAGCTGATATAGTATTGCTAGATCGCGAAACTTTAGAAATCAAAGCGACTATCATAAAGGGTGAAGTTAAGTATACGAGGTAATCCTAGCAAAGAGCCTTTAAGCTATATTACGTGTTTAAAATTGCTATCTTTTAACAAGCGGATTAATTCCCTATCTTCTGTTAAGAATTTAAAATCGTTGACTATCGCAGTCGCGGCTATTAACCTATCAAAATAATCTTTCAATCCCATATCCTCTAGTTCATCAGCGATACCCTCAACTTCTGGAGAAGTTAGCTGCGTTTGTATAAATCTCCTATCCCTTAATAGAGCTTCTAACCCCTCCCTATAATCGCTTCTCGCCTCCTTTAGCGAGATAAGACCTCTCTTTACAATCCTATACATAACCCACTTAGCCTCGATAAGGCTTATAGGGTTATAGTATACTTTTCCGTACTCCTCTAGTATTTCTTCAAGCTTTATCTTTGTTTTAACGTCGATTCCAAACAGGGGGAGCAGATAGCTCGTATCTACGATTACGTTATGCATCGCCAAGGATCTCCCTCTGAGCTTCAAGACTGAAATTTTCAAACTCCTCTACTGTAAGCTCGATTTTCTTAGGTTTCTTAAGCAAATCTTCAACAGTTTTAACAGGCTCTAGAATTAATTTGCCCTCTATAACTTCAGCCTTTACATAACCTCCAACTCTGATTTTAGTCAACTTTCGGATAGTCTTTGTAGTGTATATTTCCCCCTTTTTTCCGACTTTTAATATAATTTCGACCATAGATTAAAATCACCGAGAGAAAATTAATATCGGAAAATAAATAAATTTCGGAAATATGTTTTACAATATGGCTTAGCAATTTTGGAGCAGGCTAGGTATGGAGTTTACGAGAAAACTCCTCCTAGCCGCTATCCTAGCTTTAATAGGTATTTCAGCATACTATTTTCTATATTTAAAACCCTCTGAAAATCTTAACGCGAAGAAACACTTCATAATTGTTGATGTGAACATTATCGGTGATGGTCGCATTGAGCATAGCGGCGTTTTGAAAAGCTTTGAGCCTTTCAACGTTACTTTAAAAGCTGTTCCTAGCGGTGGATATAGGTTCGCCTATTGGGAGGTTAACGGCTCTAGGATTGAAGGAGGTACAGTTCTCTCTCTAATCGTTAGGGGTAATACCAGTGTTTTAGCTGTTTTCGAGGAAATTCCGATGTATAGTTTGTCTGTTTTCATTAAAGGCGCCGGTTCGTGTAGCGTGGGGAATACGACTGTTTTAGAGGGGGAGAGACTGATTTTAGACTGTGCTCCAAGCGAGGGTTGGAAGCTTGAAAGCGCTTTTTTGAACGGGGAGAGGATAGAGCTTCCCTACGAGCTCGTCGTAGATAGAAACTACGAGTTTAAAGCGGTTTTCGAGAAGGTCAAAGTAGTGGAAACGGTAACCGCCAAATATACTTTGAAAATCGTCAGCAACGTCGAGGACGCGAAAGCAGTGGTTAATGGGAGAGAAGTTTCTCTACCATACGTCGTAGGCTTTAACAAGAGTAAATGGGTGGACGTGGAGGGGGTTTGGAGCCTTCCTTATAATGAGACTCTTAACTGGTGGCTCGCATGGTACAACCTGACCGGCATCGACTCCGAGAATAAGACCGTTGAGAAGATAATAACCTACTATAAGAGCAAAACTGTATCTTTGAAGCTAGATGGAAACTACACCCTAGAACTACACTACGTTAGAGGACTCAAAAAACTACCATACGTACTAAAAGTATGGACGTTGATGGAGTTAGCACCTGACAAAGACAAGATATTCCCGGATAGGGATTGGCCCCACGATGTAGAGGTAGAAGATGGGTATTTGAGGTTCTACAATTTCAGAGATGCCCCTTGGAGCGTAGTTATTGTGTTGTTGGAGTTTGATGATGGTGTTGAGGGTGCTACTGTTAGGGTTTGGGATAATTGGAAGAAGTTGGTTCCGAAGGATAGCTACGGTAGTCCTATTATTCCTATGCGTTTGAAGGGTCAGTTGTTCTTGTTCATACCCGCTTATGATTTTATTCCTTGGAG
>JALURF010000131.1 GCA_027017165.1 Thermofilaceae archaeon | reverse complement strand
ACCCCTCAATCGTCCAGGACTAATATGTTCCAGAGTGGAGTAAACTCTGTTAAAAGCCTAAAATGGCCTATCGTAAACATGAGCAGTCCTAGATGGGAAGTCCACGACGCCAGCCATAGTCTCTTATCGATGTCGTATAACGGCTTGAAAGTCGCGATAATAAATACGTAATCAATAGCTTTACGCAGAGGGGATTTGGAAGCTCGAGGATAGATCGGCGCTGGCGCTCCCTTAGGAGCAGAAAGCCACTTGTATAATTTATAAGATAATCCTACTAGAAAACCGGTAAACACTAGATACGGGGAAATATACAGTAAAAAATATTTTATCATTTAAAGACACCCTACTTCAACCTTTTCACGTAGAACTTGAATACTCCCTCTCCCTTCTCTACTTTAACTACTTCGTTACCAGTTCGCCTAGCCCAGGCGGGGATATCCGTGAGCGAGCCCGGGTCTGTGGCTAGGACCTCTATAATTTCGCCTACTTCTATCTCTTTTATAGCCTTGCTGAGCTTTACCACAGGCATCGGGCACATTAAGCCTCTAACATCCAGAGTTTTTGAAGGTTTAATCTCAGACATTTTTTCACCTATATGAAGAGGGTGATTTTAGCTTTCTCAGCTATTTCGAGGAAGCTAGCAGCCCCCATCACGTCGTCGACTTCTTCAATTAAATCCTCCTTCTTAATCCCTAGAACTTCCATGGTAGTCTGACAGGCATGGAATTTAACGCCAAGCTCTTTAGCCTCTCTAATCATCTCTCTTAACGGCTTAACGCCTACCTTAGCCATTTTCTTCTCCATCATACCAGTGAAAAACCTCATAAAGCCCGGTAGCTTCGCTTTCTCAGCCCCGCCCTTCTTGATAAGCTCTAGCCCCCAGAAGGTGAAAAATAGGTGGGCTTCCATCCCCATAGCAGCGGCGGTTTGAGCTAGTATGAGAGGCGGATAGGCCATGTCTAGAGTGTTTTTCGATACTATGATGGCTACTATTGTTTTTTCATTTTGAGGAGTTTCCCCCATCATACTCACCTATAAAATCATTAGAATATTAGAATATTTGAATATATAAAATTTATTAATTATCTTTTCTCCCTTCTAACCATTCTCATAAACACTAGCGCGACTATAAGCCAGGTCATAGCGATGGCGAAAATAGTCTTATACCCTGCTATATCGATGAAGAACCCGGTTATTGGAGGAGAAATTATAAGCGCTATCATCTCGAAAAGGTAGTAGAGTCCCGTATGTCCACCTATTTTTTCCTCGGGGGCTAGATCGACTACTATTGGAAGCGAATTCACGTTGACTAAAGCCCAGAAAATCCCTCCCATAAGCATGGTCGCAATAATTAACGCTATATTATCGGTGAGAAGAGGTATGCAGAAAAGGGCTATAAGGCCGAGTAAACCCACGTTGATTGCTTTCCGCCTTCCTATTTTGGCGGCGATAAAACCGCTTGGAATAGACGTCAATATGAAAGTTAACGCGAAGAGGCCGAGTATCATAGCCGCTACTCCCTCTTTTAAGCCTAGATGCCATTTACCATAGCTGGTGAAGAAAGCCTCGACTGCGCCGTATGCGAAAAACCAGGCGAATATAGCTAATAAAATTCCTCTTAAACTGGGGTCTTTTTCTCTAAACGCATCAACTAGAGTTTTTATCATATCTTTAAGAGCTCCATTTGAAGAGATGGTAGAGGAAATCTCTGGTTCTCTGATAACAACCACTATTAGCAGCGAAGAGGCTACTAGCAGTATAGCGGCAAAAGAAAAGGGTAAGGCTGGGTTTACGTTGTAAAGCATTCCTCCGACGAAGAAGGCTAGAAGCGCCCCGATACCGCCCATGAAGTTTATAATACCGTTGGCCTTGCTCAAATATTCGCTTGGAGTAATATCGGGCATCAAGGCGATTGTAGGAGTTCTATGAACAGCCATCGCCAGATTCATTAAAAGTATAAAAGCAAGCATTAGAGAGAGGGTGGGCGATACAGGTATAAGGGCTAGAGCGATAGCCGCTAGAGGAGCCGATGCCAATATGTACGGTTTTCTCCGGCCGAGCTTAGTTCTAGTTTTATCGCTTAAAAAGCCTATATAAGGCTGGACAGTTACGGCGAATATATTGTCGAGGGTCATTATAACTCCTACTACCGCGAAGGCCAGCCCAAATTCCCGCAGGAATATCGGGACGAAGGAATTGTACACTGACCAAACTAGGGAAATGCCGAAGAAGCCGAAGCCGAGAAGAAATATTCTTCCATAGCTAAAACTACTCTTACTCAAGAACTTCACCATTAAAATTTATACAATAGAATTTAATAATTCTTTCTATTGTGTAAATTCCGGAAATTTTACAATATAAACTCTGATATCTTTTCAACCCATCTTTATACAAGTTTTAACATTCTCTTTAAGAAGCACTGTTAATCTATTGATCACTCCTCGGCCTACGAGATTTTTCCCGTAACCATATAATGGAGTGTAGGCTTTTACTTGAAAGTTAAACCCGGCTATTCTGAACTTAGTTATAGAAGCTCTTAGAGGGATAGAACCCGCCATAGTTTTAGCGACAGGAGCAGTTCTAACGGGCAACTCTGCGAGGTATAGCTTTAAACTATCATACAACTTCTTCTCGAGGAAAATATCTCCTCTAAAACCGGTATCAAGTATGAACTCCGCTTTAACCCATTCATCTAATACGGGAGAATACACCCAGCCTATAACAGTGTAGAAATCCCTATACTTATAACATCTCCAACGAACTGCCGAGGATTTCAATTTCCTCAACCTCTACGCCAACTTTAGAAATGATCCCATGGCTCGCTTTTTCGCGCTTTAGGAAATTCCTCAAAACTTTAACTGCTTCATTCCAAGACTCGACGACGGAGATGAGTTTGCCCCGGGCTATAACAACCCACTTACCCGTATATCTAGGATCTCCAACAAGCGCTTCATAAACCCTATTGTTAGCCTCTTCCTCGGTCTCCGCCGCCAAGCTATCGTATAAGTTTGCGTAAAGAGCTAAAGCTTCATTAATAACCCTATATACTGGTACTCCTCTCTTAGCCGCTATAGACTTAATAGCCCTGTATGCCTTTTCATCTAAATTTTTTAAATAGAACCCCTTGTTCATATCTAAATATACCATTTATATACAAGTATATAAAAATATACTTAGTTATAGGGTTATCTAATAC
>JALURF010000130.1 GCA_027017165.1 Thermofilaceae archaeon | reverse complement strand
ATAAATGTGCATTTTAAAGGATAAAGCTAACACCTTCACAAAATATATGAAACTATTCTACTATTTTATTATTCGCATTTTATTAAAATTATAGAAATTTAGCCGTAAAATAGTTTCTAAATATTTCTTTAAATATAAATAGCTATACCATTTATTAGTTAAATGAATTATTTAAACATGCAGATAGCAGAAATATCCAGTATATCAACCCAGCCAACCATACTCTAGTTATCCCCTTGATTTCATCGGACTCTCTATCGTCCACCAGAGTTAAACCTGGTTAAACCATATAATGGGTAATAGTTTCATTGAATATTTGAAATCTGCCGCTATTCTTCCTCCCCTTCTTCATCTCTTTTATATGACGATACGTAGACTGACTCGGATTCCTCTTCCTCTCGATCATAGTTAGCGCCCCATACAGTGTATCCGAAGACCTGATCTTTATCGGCTATTTCCTGCTCGTACCTCTCGAGCTGCCATTGATCACTAATGCTAGTATCCAATACTCCCACGCGATTGCCGTTTAAGTCATAGACGTAGCCATCCTCCACATAGCCCACCCTCTTACCCTCGCTATCGTAGAGCACGCCATCCGACCCCATTCTCTCGGCGACCACCTCGTCTTCATAATCCCTACTTCTAATCACGCCATCAGAATCTATATAGAACACGCCCATGCCAGCCCAGTCGTACTTCTCCACGCCTGGCCTCCGCCGCGCTCCTCTAGTTCTGCCCGAAAGTGAAGACTTATAGCTCTTAGCTCTAGGCTTTGAAGTCCAAGTTCTCCCCAGGATCGAGCTCATAGTCTTCCAGTATTGCTCGCTAGCCCGCCTCTGCTTCATTAAAGTATCCTCTCTTATCTTTCTGATTTCTCCGAAAGTTCGCCTAGCCATATCGCTCATCCTCCTTCTATGCTCAATTTCTTTCCTCAACTCGTTTGTAACTATTCTCGAAGCCCTCCTGTGGGCAGCTAGGGCGGAATCTATGAGTTCTTGGGATCTTCGAATCTCGGCTAGGGCTTCTCTAAATCTTTTTTCCTCGAAACCCAGTTTTTCGTATAGCCATTTCTCGTAGACCTTCCACGAGCTTAAAATGCTGTCTAATACTGGGTTTAAGATATTCTCGACTTCTAGCGGATAGAACATAGTTATTTCAAGCGCGAATTTACGAGTTCTGCCATAGGCGTCTACCCTGGTGAAGTAAAACCACATCACCCGCTTTACCCGTTTCTCGCCTCTATGCTCGTAAACAAGCCTCATCCAGCCCTCTCTATCTCTTAAAACAAGCTCGCCGACAGCTTTGCCGTACTTTTTTCTTACATAGCTTTTCAAATCGTTCTCCAATTCAACTGGCTCAATATAAATCGATACCACGCTTCCTCCTCTCGATTTAGAATTAGCCATAATCGTAACACCATCTAACCCGGGAATAGCGTCCCAAGTAATCGGGATTTCAATACTCCACCTATAGCCTGAATGGGAGAAACCCTGATTAAAAATTAAGCGCCGTGGAACATCAAAGCCGAGAAGTGAGGGATATTTCTCCGATTGTAAAGCAATATAAGTTAACTCTACGAGAAGTTTAGGCTCCCGTTCGACTGTATCTTTTAATAAGCCTACTCCCTTAACAACTTTCCATGAAACCTCGATGGGAACGAAAAAGTCTTTATACGGTTCAAAAGTTCCGGCAATGATTGCATTGCTCTCGTATACGTTATACAAGCTAGGCGAGTACTCCGTAGGAGAAATAGTGGCTTTACTTTCAAAGTGGTAGGTCCAGAGAAGAAAATCCGATCTCTTAACACTTACTTCAAATCTCTCAACTTGTTCTCTCCGGCTAACCCGCCTTATTTTAACCGGCGCTTCACCGTATACTAATCTGAAAACCTTCTCAACTACTTCTCGCGTATCTAACTCTCGGTCTAGAGAATATGCTAAGAATATGAATTCTCCTCCTTCCGGACTGGTCGAACACCACACTGTCCAGTCTTCAGATACGGCTAGCTTCCAGCCCTTTGGCTGGGGGATTTTGATACCGAAATATTCGTTATTTACAATGGGGTGAGAGTATTGGCTCATTTTCTCAACTTATTATGTTAATTGAATTTATTTATCGTTTATGAAAATCCTTAGAGAATAGGGGGATTATATTGGCTATGCTTATGTAATTGAAAGAAAACAAGCCTAATTTTCTATTCATAAATATCTCGGAGTTCTTTTACAGTACTCGATATACTCTTCTCCGTACTTTTCTCTAAGCCAGGGTTCTTCGGCAAACGGCGTAACGAGAAAAAGGATTATCGCCAGGAGGCACGCTATCGTTGTGTATAGAGAGTTCGCCATTAGTATAACTCCGATAAGCGCTACGATATCTCCCACGTATTGGGGATTTCTAGAGAATTTGTATGGTCCATCCGTTACTAACTTATACTCTAGTCCACTAGACGCGCGCGTGCCTAAAGTCTTTAAACCCCACAACGCGAAAGCATTACCCACAATAAACAGGATCCATCCGATGTAGTGTCTTATCCAATGTTTTAATATGAATGTATCCCAATCAAGAACAGCTAGAGCTGCTATACCAGCTATCGTTGCAAAAGTTAAGGACCACACCACTACGTATTGCCAAGTCCGCTTATCCGGAGGTGGCCATACTCTATGCTTAGGAAAGAAAATGGATATGAAGAGTAGAATTAAAAGTAGGAGTTCTGAAAGAATAGTCAGCATGAAAACAATTTCAACTAACATATACTCTCCTCGATACTATAGTTTCTAATGAAGTTAAGACTTTCTCTTTCCATTATGGAAACAGACGGGTTTGTAACTCCTACACTTTGGAAGAATATGCGCGTTTATTCACTCTTAAAGAATTTTATCTCTTCAATATCTTTACGTCTCACCAGATAACCGACCGCGCGTTCACAAATCTCTCTTAAACAAGAACCCGGATGCTTGCTACAGTAATTCTCGCATAACTTGGCGTATTCCATGGACTCGTAGGCTAATCCGCAAATGCTACATATATAATATTTCTTATTGCGTTCATTATGAATCTTTACCGTGAACGCCACCTCATAACGGGCTACGTTAGATTTCAATCGAATATATAAACTCTTAAGTCGACGTTATCCGCCTCGATTCGCGAAATTTTTTTTAAATATTTTCCTTCATTTAGCATGAAATATTTAAAGAGTTAAGAAT
>JALURF010000129.1 GCA_027017165.1 Thermofilaceae archaeon | reverse complement strand
TAACGAGATAAATAGTAAGCTCGAAGCGCTAGAAGCAGCTTACAACGAACTTACGAAACGGGTAGAAATGCACAAGAAGAGAATTCTACCCGCTAAAATCAGAGCGTCTAGAGAGGAGCTAGAAAAGAGATTAGAGAATCTAGAAGAGAAGTTTAGAAGAGGAGAGATAAGCGAAGTGATTTATGAAAAACTTAAAGACGAGATTGTAAGCCTGTTAAAGCTCGTCTCTACATAGTTTTAACTCTTAGATGTTTTAGAAAAACTAGCTACGTAGCGTTTTTTCACGCCCTCGTACTTCTTTAATCTCTCCAAATGTTTAAGAAACTTTTCTTTACTAACCTTTCTGGTAGACACTATCCTTATTCTACCTCTCTCTTTCCGAACTTTTAAATCCTCCAGCTTAGAATTACCGTAGATAACAGCTATTTTTGTCATTGCGTTAACAACGCGTCTAAAATGGGTCTTACATAGCTGATAATGCCTGCCATCAAAGGTTACGATGTATGACGCACGATTCTGGCAGTTGACATAATTACAGGAATGCTCGCTCATCCGCAGTCACCTTGAGCTTAAATCCATTTTAGTGAAGTACGTATTTAAACTTTATAATATATATAGTTTAATTTATAATGGTGAGCTGGATTGCAAGTAAAAATCGAAGTAGTTCCATTGGAAATACCTAAGGAGACCAATATAATACTAGGGATAACTCATTTCATCAAGACAGTGGAAGACCTCTATGAAGTTTTAGTCACGCACGTACCTGGAATTAAATTTGGGATAGCGTTTTGCGAAGCGTCAGGCGACCGGCTTATAAGATTTGATGGAAACGACGATGAGCTAATTAAGGTAGCGGTAGAAAACGCCAAGAAAATAGGAGCCGGGCATTCCTTCGTAATTTTGATCAAAAACGCTTGGCCGATAAATGTTGTAAATGCTATCAAACACGTTCAGGAGGTCTTAACGATACTGTGCGCCACGGCGAACCCGGTACAAGTAATAATTGCTGAAACCGATCAAGGTAGAGCTATCATCGGAGTCGTAGACGGCTTTACGCCTCTAGGAGTTGAGGACGAAGAGAAGCGTAAAGAGCGTATAGAATTCTTGAGAAGAATAGGTTATAAAAGATAGGTGTCTTTTTGTCACAAATTTTTTACTTTAAACAATCTATCGTGGTAAGAGATGATATAAAGATGAGCAAAGGGAAGATCGCTGCCCAAGCGGCGCATGCCGCCGTCACGGCGGCAGAGTTAGCCCGTAAAACTCATCCAGAATGGTATAAGAAATGGCTCGAGGAGGGACAGAAAAAGGTAGTTTTAAAAGTATCTTCCGAAAAGGAGCTTCTAGAACTGTATGAAAAAGCGAAAAAGAGGAATCTGCCAACAGCAATTATAAGAGATATGGGTTTAACCGAAATTCCACCTGGGACTATAACCGCTATAGCTATAGGACCGGCTCCCGAAAAACTAGTAGACGACGTTACAGGGCACCTCCTCCTCTTAAAATAGGGGCTCTCATGCGTTTATCAAAAGCGCCGCTAGATAAACTACTCGGGCTAGAAGTTTATATAAGCTCTACTGAGGGTATAGGGGGGACTATAAAACATACTTACGAGGATTTTATCGTAGAGGAAATTTCGGAAGACGGCATAGTGTGCTCCGTATCCGATAAACCAGAATTCGCGGAGGGAAGTGGCGACTATACGTGGTTTGTGCTCGTCAAGAGAGGCTTAGATACCCTAGCCGCGATAAGGAAAGTTGCCAGACATTTTAGGATAAGTAGCAAACTTTTTTCCGCGGCAGGTCTAAAGGACGCGCGGGCAGTAACAGCGCAGCTCGTATGTGTAGAGGGGCTATCGCCTGATGAACTATTATCGTTTAGTGACGAACGTGGTAAGGTCAAAATTCTGGTAGCTTTTAAAAGACCGTATAAATTATTACCCGGCATGTTGTACGGGAACCATTTTAGAGTTACAATAAGAGGGATCGAATTATCTGTAGGTGAAGTCGATGAACGTATTAGTAAAATATTGGATGAGATACGCGAGGCTGGAGGAGTTCCAGCCTACTACGGTTATCAACGATTTGGAACTATAAGACCTATAACTCATATAGTTGGGCGATACGTTGTGAGGAGAGAGTTTGAGAAGGCTATTCTCACTCTGCTCACAGAAATATTTCCCCACGAGTCTGAAAGAGCTAAAGAAGCTAGAAAATACTTGAAGGATACTATGGATTTTAAGGGAGCATTAGAGTTGTTCCCCAAAACCTTACACCACGAACGGGCAGTCATGTATTACTTGATAAAACATCCTAACGACTTTTTTGGAGCTTTCCGCTCGCTCCCTCTCACCGTCAGAAGGCTTTTCATAGGCGCTTTTCAAGCATATCTCTTTAACAAGGTTTTAAGCGAGAGGATTAAAAACGGATTACCGATAGATAAGGCTGTAGTTGGGGATATTGTAGCCGTGTTGTCGCGTAGGGGATATAGTATTAGAGTTAAAGGTGTTTTTAGGGCTAACGAATCTAATGTTGAAAAATTAAATGAGTTTATAGAACGGGGAGACGCAGCTCTAGCTTTAAACATTTTCGGCTACGATACAATACTATGCGAGGGAGTTCCCGGAGAAATAGAGCGTAAAGTCCTCCGAAGCGAGGGAGTGTCTATTAAGGATTTCCGAGTTAAACACATGCCTGAAGTTTCTTCGCGAGGAACGTTGAGGATGGCGTCATTCCGCCCCGAAAACTTTAAAATAACCGATATTAGTAGCGATGAACTCATAAAGAATAAGTTAAAAATCGGCTTGGAATTCACTTTAAGAAAAGGCCTTTACGCTACGGTTCTCCTTAGAGAACTTATGAAACCAGTTGATGTTTATAAAGCGGGGCTTTAAATTATGGTTAATCTTTAAAGCGCGGTTTTATATAGCTCTTAGAGTAGCCAACTAGCGGAGGGTGCTCTAATGCTTCCCCAAAAAGCAATAAAACACTGCCTTAGATCCATGAGAGACGCTATAAGAGAGAATCATCGTAGAATAGTTGTTCTTACTGGAACTGATGACGATGAGTTGGCGAAGTGCGCGGCGCAGCTAGTTAAGGAGTATATGAAAGAGTACGGGACGAGTGATAAAGAGCTGGCATATGTATACCACGCGTTCTACGAGGATGGAGTAAAGAGAAAAGAAGTCTTCAAAAAGAGCTTAGGCAAAGAGTTCTCTGTGGACTATATTCCATATCACGAAATCCGGAAAATTCTCGGATTAACCTATGACATAGCTGTCCTAGACCTGATCAACAATCTAGAACCTAATGACATAGGGAGATTATCGGGAATTGTTCGAGGCGGAGGTTTCTATATATTCATAATGGCTAGACTAAGCGACTATGAGAAGATTATAACGCGTTTTCAAAGAACGCTACTAACTCCTCAATATAAGATAGAGGATATACGCCACATATTCTCTAGACGTTTTATAAAAAAGCTATTTGAACACGATGGAATAGCTATCTACGATGTAGACGAGAAAAAATTCCTCAAGAGATTTAAGATAAAGAGAAAATATAGGAAAGTCGAATACACGGGTAAACCCTTTGAGATTCCTCCTAAAACAAGACTCCCCCGAAAAGCGTATGAACTGGCTTTAACAGCGGATCAAGTTGAGGTTTTAAAGCTACTGGAGGAATTATACGAGAGACCTAGAAAAGGAGAGGGGATAGCCATAGTCATAACCGCCGACCGAGGGAGAGGCAAATCCTCGGTTGTAGGAATAGGATTAGCTGCCCTAGCCCACAAGCTCCGCAAGGCTAAAGGAAGGACAAGAATCATAGTCACAGCTCCAAACGAGTACAACGTTCAACCCCTCTTCATGTTAGCCAAGAAAACTTTAGAAGAACTTAAACATTTCCCTATAGTCACCGAAAAGGATGGAGTCATAACGGCTTTAAAATCGAAGGGTATTGAAATTGAATATTATAGTCCGCTAGAAGCCAGTAGGCGGAAAGCAGACATAGTAGCAGTCGACGAGGCAGCGGGTCTTCAAGTGCCCATGCTTTTCAACATAATGAATAGATTTGATAGAGTGATATTCTCGTCCACAATACACGGCTATGAAGGCGCTGGGAGAGGATTCTCGGTCAGATTCCTCGGAAGATTGAAGAAAATGGAGAATATAAGGGTATATGAGTACGAGATGGAACAGCCCATACGTTTCTCCGGGAACGATCCGATCGAAAAATGGGCCTTTGATACATTGCTTTTAGACGCGGAGCCAGCAGTCCTAACCAGAGAAGACGATAAGTATATAGAGAGATTGAATGTGAGCTATTACAAGCCAGAGCTAGAGGAATTCTTCTTAGAGAAAGAAGAAGAATTGAGGCAATTCATAGGAATTTACATAATGGCGCACTATAGGAATAACCCCAACGACTTAGGGATGATGATGGACGCTCCCCATCACACGGTCCGCGCGCTTAAGCTTCCCAACGGGAAAATAGTGGCATCTCTTGAAATCGCCGAGGAGGGTCCTTTACTAGACGAGTTAGCCAAAGAGTCGGCGCGAGGGGCGTGGATAGCGGGGAATATAATACCGGATAGAGTGATAAAACACTATAAACTCCTTGATTTCGGCAAGTTCAAGGGATGGCGTATAGTAAGGATAGCGGTCCATCCATCTGCTATGGGGCGAGGGTTGGGCTCTAAACTTCTCAATGAATTGGAGAAAGAGGCTATCGATGCGGGATACGATTGGGTGGGAGCGGGCTTCGGAGTTACAGAAGAACTCTTAAATTTCTGGATAAAAAACGGCTACGTACCCGTCCACATAAGCCCTGATAGGAACCCTGTTAGCGGCGAATACACAATCCTCGTAATTAAACCATTGAACGACGAAGCTAAAAGGTATATAAGTTATATTGCCCGAGAATTCAAGAAAAAACTATTAGACTGCTTGTATGAGCCATATCACGACTTAGATCCTGGAGTAGCTCTAATGCTTTTAAATTCAACTCCGTCCATCCCAGATATTAAGATAGGATTATCGAAGCCGCAGCTCGGGCGTTTCATGTCTTATGCCTGGAGTGATTTAACATTAGAAAGTTGTATGGATTGTATGGTTATAATCGTAAAATACTATTTCGCATCCTCAAATAAACCGTCCCTTACTCGTCTCCAAGAATTACTATTGATTACCAGAATTCTTCAAGGTAAAAGTTGGAGAATGGTGTGTGAAGAACTCGACTTAAACCCGCCCGATGTGATGTTCGAAATAAAGAACATAGCTAAAAAACTCTCAGAGTTCTACTTCAGCATAAAGGGGAGCGATGAAGCCGAGAAGTATATTTTCCTTAACCTAAGTGATCTAGTCGATTATTCGGGAGAAATTACACGCACCCAGTAAACAGCGTTTTCTGGACAAATAGCCATACATAATCCGCAGGCACTACACTTAGCATAATCAACCATGGGATAGTCTTCTCCTTTCAAATTTATCGCTTCCTCGGGGCATATCTTCACACATAATAGCTTGTCTTCACATCGGTTACACTTAGAAAGATCTATAAACGCCTTAAATTCTCGTTTTCTGAGGGAAATTGGCTGACGTTCTTCTTCAACACGCTCTGAAAGTATCGTGAAAACATCTTTGTCTAAGAGGTTAAGATCGAGCTGTACTACTCGATATTTATCAGATAGCTCATGTGCGTATTTCATAGTAGAAAAATCAGCACTTACCCCTAGCCTGTTTTTATAATCTTTCGTTAAGTCAAGCACTAAAGGTATATACTCCGATAAAACACGCGCCAAATATGGAGAGTGTACCGCGTATAACGAATCTTTGTAGTGGATCACTCTATGTAATGAGAGTATGACGCACTTCGCCCCTCCATCCACCAAGCTCTCTACATGGCGTTCTTGAACTCCGATAAACGGAACTTTAACATAGATGTCAAAAGTCGATGAGCGGTCTGCAACTCTTAAAGCCTCGGCGGTTTTCAATAAGAGCAGTTCTCTTTCCTCTTTTCCAATTTTATAAAACGAAGGAATTAGATTTATTTCTAAACCATCTATTTCTCCAAGTACATTTTCTATTTTTTCTATGATCAAAGGCAAAGAGCTCGCTTTATAACAAGTCAAGCTTACGACGACTTCTCTATCGCTGTAGAGATTTTTAATCTCTCCCACGTCTTCTTTAAGCTCCTCTAAGCTAATTAGCCGTGGAGATATACATGTAGCTAAAAGAGAAGTCCCATTTCTCCTGATTTTTAAGAAATGTTCCTCAGTTTTAGCTAGCAAGCCTGTATCCGAGGTAATTGAAGGGAGAAATATCATAGAAACTTCTGAATCTGCCAGTACTTTAAGGAATAACGCCTTAGACCACAAGTTTATTTCGTTTCCGAATGATATCACACAGGCCACCGTGGAGTATAGTAAAGTAATACTTTAACCAACCTTAATATCTATCGCGTCTATTACAGAATCCCGTGCTTCACAAAATTTAAATAGGGCATTTTTCAATCCGCCTAACTAGTGGTAGCTTGGCTATCGCCGTGTTCAAGAGATTATGCCCAATATGTGGGGGCGAAATCTCGACCGAGAGACTAGAAGCTGGAATGCCTTGTGCTAGATGTATTTCTGCAAATCCTGGCACAAGCGGTGTTTTAAAAAGCACTCCTTCATCCGAATGGGAACGGCTAGTGTTGGTTAAGCGCAAAGTCGATAATCTAGACGATTTCTTTAGGAAATCCATAGGCTCTAACATGTGGAGTGCTCAGAGATTGTGGGCAAAGAGAGTTTTTCTAAATAAGAGTTTCGCTATAATCGCCCCCACAGGTTCCGGGAAGACCGTGTTCGGCGTGATTTTAAGCCTCTATTTAGCATCAAAAGGTAAAAAAGTTCTCTTTGTACTCCCCACTTCCATCTTAGTAGAACAAGTTAGCGAAAAAGCCGAAACCTTCAAGAATAAGATAGGACTAGAGCACATCACGCTAGCGTATTATCACTCCTTTCTATCTAAAAGGAATAAAGAGGAAATGTTAGCTACGATAGAAAAAGGCGAAGCTTCGATTGTCATAGTTACCTCAAACTTTATCTCACGCTATTCATCCCTCCTCTCTGGAAAGAGATACGACCTAGTCTTTGTAGACGATGTCGATAGTATACTAAGATCTAGCAAAATTTTCGATAAAATCCTAACATACATAGGTTTTAGCCCCGAGACTATAGACCTAGCTTTAAAGCTGTTAGATGTAAAAACAAATCTTAACAAAGCTCAGCGATTGGGGCTGGAAAAGGAGATCAGGAAGAACAGTAAGAAAGTAGATAGATTAGTTAAGAAATTGAAGAATAGATTGAAAAAAGAAAAACCGGGAATTTTAATAGTATCAGGAGCTTCATTGAGAGGGCGCAGAACTAAAAGAGTTAAACTGTTTAGAGAGCTTCTAGGATTCGATGTAGGCTCTAAAACTGAGTACTTAAGGAATATAGTGGACTTATACGTTAATACCACAGATTTAGAACGCGAAGTAGTTAACCTAGTAAAGAGGCTGGGGTCCGGAGGCATAATCTTCATCCCTCAGGATAAGGGACTCGAATACGTGAAAAAGCTGAATGAAATACTGAGAGAAGCTGGTATAAAATCTGAAGCCTATCTAAAACCGCGTAAGGGCATTCTAAAGAGATTTTCTAACGGGGAATCCAGTGTCCTAATAGGCATAGCATCGTATCGATCACCTTTAACGCGTGGCATAGACCTACCACATGTCATAAAATATGTCATCTTCGCTGGAGTTCCCAAGTTCAGGATATCGTTAAACATTGATGAATTCAAACCTTCACGTATGATAATACTGTTAGCGAATTTAAGAGATTTCCTAGACAGGAGAACTAGGTACGAATGCGATAGGCACATAGTCAAGTTGAGAAATATAGTGATGCTTTACAAAGAGAGCCTAGATAGGATAATCGACGCCATAAAAACAGGCAAGAAATTAGAGGGATTTGAAGGATATGCCCAAAATGTCATAATATCCATTTACAATTTCCTAAACAAGGTACTTTCGGATAGAGAAGTTATCGAGAAGATAAAGAGTGAAGCTTCTCTTAAAATAGCGATCGATGAGGGAGGCATATGGTTCGTTTTAGCAGACCCTATCGCATATATACAGGGTTCTGGAAGAACTTCAAGGCTATACAGTGGGGGTGTATCTAAGGGATTAGCGATAACGGTAATAGATGATAGTAAAGCTTTTAAACAGCTTAAAGAGGAGTTAGCTAACAGGTTAAACGATTTCGAGTGGAAGAACATTAATGAAGTAGATTTGGACAGTCTAATCGAGGAAATCTCCAGAGAAAGAGAATTGATAAAGTTGATTATTGAGGGTAAAGCCGCCAGAATTCTAAAGGATCCTGTGAAAACAGTCCTTTTGATAGTGGAGTCCCCGAATAAGGCTAGGACCATATCCAGATTCTACGGCGTACCGGCTAAGAGAACAATTGAAAACCTGTTAGTCTACGAAATTAACGCCGGAGATAGGATAATTCAGATAACGGCCACAGGAGGCCATCTCTTCGATTTAGTCACAGATGAGGGTATTTTCGGAATTCGAGTAGAGAATAACAGAATAGTGCCAGTATACTCCACTATTAAAAAGTGTTTAAAATGTAGAGAAACTTTCGTAGATGACGTAGATAAATGCCCCAAGTGCGGATCAAAAGCTTTTCGAGATGCTATAGATGTTATCAAAGCGCTTAGAAATCTGGCTTTCGAAGTAGACGAAGTTCTCATAGGAACCGATCCTGATTCTGAAGGAGAGAAAATAGCCTGGGATGTCGCTCTAGCCTTAAAACCATATGCTGAGAAAATACGTCGAATAGAATTCCACGAAGTCACTTTAAGAGCAATAAATGAAGCTCTTAAAAATCCTAGAGAGATAAACGAAAACCTTGTCAAAGCTCAAGTAGTACGGCGGATAGAAGATAGGTGGATAGGGTTCGGCCTAAGCGTGATTGTACAGAAAGAATTTGACTTGAAATCCCTATCGGCGGGCAGAGTTCAAACCCCAGTGCTAGGCTGGATAATCGAGAAGTATATCGGAAAACAGAAAAGCAAAATCTATATCGCACAAGCAAAGCTAAACAACGGAATATACCTCAACTTCGACTTAAACGTAGAAAATGGCTGGGAAGCTAGGAGAAAGATAAAAGAACTGGTAAATAAGGAAGTAAAGGTAGAAGCTAAAGACAAGATAGTTGAAGAGGTTAATCCCCCGCCTCCCTACTCGACGGATTCCATGTTAAAAGACGCGGCGGCAATCCTTGGAATGTCAACCAACAAAGCTATGAGAATCGCTCAAGAACTATTCGAAATGGGATTAATCACATACCACAGAACTGATAGCATTAGAGTATCCCCCCTCGGGATATCCATAGCCAGGAAATACATATCCGAAAGATTTGGAGTGGAGTTCTATCAAGGCAGGAGCTGGGCGACAGGAAGCCAAGGAGCACATGAATGTATAAGGCCTACCAGACCCCTCGATACTCAAGATTTAGCCAAGTTAATAGCTATAGGAGTTTTAAGGTTGCCCCGCAAGCTAACGCGGGATCACTACGCCTTATATAACCTTATCTTTAACAGGTTTATAGCCAGTCAGATGAAAGCGGCAAAAATCGTAAAAACTCTATACTCGTTTAAGATAGATTCCTACACGGTCGACTTAGCGATATGCACAGGTATCAAGGAGCCGGGTTTCACGCTAATAACGAGAAAACCCGTTTTCAAGGAAATAGATTCAGAGAAGCTGACAATCAGCGAGATCAAATATATAAAATCATCGAAAATAAAAATCCTAACTCAAGGAGATACTATATCACTAATGA
>JALURF010000128.1 GCA_027017165.1 Thermofilaceae archaeon | reverse complement strand
GCTCAATCGATACCTGGTTTTAAAGAAGTAGTAGATTTTATAGAGAAACAGGGTTATAGAATTCGTTTGTCGAGGGCTGAAATTGATTAAAATTCAGATAATTTCATCCGAGAAATTCGTTCTTAAAGAAAAGGTTTTTGAGAACGCTATTGTGATCTTCATCTATAAGGGGGAAAGTCCTCACGGTATTTCTCTAAAAAACTTGGTTAGCTTCGTGAAGGAGAACCTACGCGGTAAGCAAGTAGTGATATATCCATGTTTTTCGAAAAAATGGAAACTCGAAAAAACAATCCTAGAAGTAGCGCTTAAACTCTATAAACTATTGGTTAAATCTAAGATTGAAGCTGAAATAATACGCCCCAGCTATGACAGGAGTTTTACTCTGATACCTTCTCTTAACCGTTACCTTATTCTCGAAGCAGAGATAAAATATAGTTAGCGGTGAAGAAATGCCGATTATAAGGCTATCAACGGGAATCAGGGAAATAGATAAAATGCTTTTTGGAGGAATTCCCCGAGGCTTCCTAGTAGCTGTAGTAGGCGAACCCGGCTGTGGCAAGACCATATTTTGTCTACACTTTATAGACGCAGGATTGAAGAGGGGGGAGAGGGGGATATTCGTAACGACAGAGGAGAGCAGAGAGTCTATTATAAGACAGGCAGAACAGTTTAACTTTAATTTTTCACAAGCGGTAAAAAGCGGCGACTTGGTAATAATAGACGCGCTTATGAGAAAAAGAGACGACCCTCTTTCACTCATATCTCTAGACCCCGAAGAATTGGTTAGAAAAGTTATAGAAGTTAAGAAGAAGCTGGGCCACGGCCATGTTAGATTGATAATTGATAGTTTATCAGCGTTTTGGCTGGATAAGCCAGCTGTAGCGAGAAAGTATTCCTATTTTATCAAAAAAGTGCTAACCCAATGGGACTTCACAATACTAGCAACTTCCCAATACGCTATCAGCACATCAGAAGCTTTCGGTTTTGGTATAGAACACATAGCCGATGGAATTATAAGATTTAGAAAAGCTGTTAGAGGCGGCATATTAAAGAGATATGTTCTTATAGAAAAAATGCGTCAAACCCCTCATGATCTCAGAATGTACGAAATAGATATAGTAAATGGAAAAGGCATCGTAGTTAAAAAGCCTACAATTTATCGTAAAGAAGATATAGCACTACCTGAGCACATAAAGCAGAAAATCATTAATGCTAGAAAACTAAAAGAGCAAGAAATACCATGAAAATTCGAGTAAGTCTAAGCGACTTATACGTAAAAAAGGTATTGTTGAGAGAAGAACTTGGTAAGAAATTGGGGAAAGAATCGATAGCTAAAGCCCTTAATGACTTCCATGCTAAGAGAAAACCAAGGCCTTGTGGCTTAACTGTTCACAGCGTTATAGGCTGTTCTTACGCTTGTTCGTATTGCTATATACCAGATATGGGTTTCAGCAATACAATACCCAAGCCCTATGGATTAAATAAAGAAGAATTGCTCTACGCTCTTCTATCTAATCCCTATTTTTATCCAAGTTTAATAGGCACCTATCTTGCTTTCGGAAGTGTAGGAGAGCCATACCATCCTATAGGCTTTGAAAAAACGCTAGAATATATAGATGGGATAGCACAAAATTTACAGAACCCGATACAAGCATCGACCAAGGCTTTTCTAAAAGAAAACGATGTAGAGCGTCTAGCGATATTTAAGAAATATCCGCTTAATATACTAGTCACTATTATTACAGTTAAGTACTTTAAAACGCTGGAATCAGCGGCGCCTACCCCATTTAAAAGGTTTGAAACTATCGAGAATTTAAGGAATAGTGGTTTATACCCTGTTCTGTTCTTTCGGCCTGCAATTCCCGGGATAAATATCGATGAAGCTGAAGAAATATTCGTTGAGGCTAAAAATAGAGGAGCGGTCGGTGTTATAATAGGCGGATTTAGAGTTTCAAAAAGAATTTTACATAATCTTAAACAGGCAGGCTTTTCTGATTCTGAAATATTAAAAAGAGCGAGAAGGAGAATTCTTAAGGGACAAGTAGAAGTTTTTACTAGAGATTTAAAGGAGGAATTACTTAAAATAGCTAAAAAGATAGGTTTAACACCATTTTTCTCAGCTTGTTGCGCCAACACATTCAACATAATGCTAACCTTAGGTAAGAGGATACCCTGTGCGGGGCTCTGTTTTCTAAGCAAATCTTTCTGCACGAGCTGTCCTGTAAATTGTGCAAATATAGAAATAGTCGTAGAGGAAGGGGAATTTACTAGATCTTTTAAAAGGATATTGGGAATTGAGCCTAACGAAGTGAAAATAGAGAGACATACTATCAAAATTTACTTAAGTAAAAAAAGAAGTAAGATCTCTAGAAAAAGAGTATTAATTAAAGTTCTCGAAAGCATTTATCGCAAAAAGATAAAGATAGTACACTTATAGATTTCCATAAAAAATATTAGATACGCTTCTCCCTAATAGAAACGCCAAAGGTCGAGAATATGAGTATCAAAGTAGCTATTAACGGATTTGGGAGAATAGGAAGAATATTCTACAGAGCAGCCCTCAAAGACCCTGAGTTCATGAAGAAGTTTGAAATTGTGGCTGTAAACGACCTAGCGCCTCCAAATATGCTGGCGTACTTATTAAAATACGACTCAGTACACGGAATTCTAAAAAACGAAATCTCGTGGAAGGAAAACGCGATAATAGTCGATGGTCATGAAATAAAGGCTTTCCAAATACCCGATCCCGCCAAACTCCCCTGGAAGGAGCTCGGAATAGACATAGTTTTAGAATCCACCGGAAGGTTTAGAGATCGCCAGAGCGCGTCTAAGCATTTAGAAGCCGGAGCTAAAAGAGTGATAATTTCAGCGCCTGCAAAAGAACCGGATATAACTGTTGTCATGGGGGTAAACCACGAGCTCTATGACCCGGAGAAACACTACATAATATCCAACGCCTCCTGTACAACCAACGCCTTAGCTCCCGTGGTAAAAGTGCTTTACGAGAATTTCGGATTCGTTAAAGGCTTCATGACCACGACGCACGCCTATACGAATGATCAAAGATTACTAGACCTAGTTCACAGAGACTTCAGAAGAGCACGCGCGGCCACACTATCGATAATTCCGACGACTACGGGAGCGGCTAAAGCCATAGGCCTTGTAATACCGGAACTTAAAGGACGGCTTGACGGCGTAGCGCTAAGAGTTCCTGTCGCTGATGGCTCGATAGTCGATTTAGTAGCTGAACTTGAAAAAGAAGTAACTAAGAAAGAGGTAAACGAAGCTTTCAAAAAAGCCGCTGAAGGGAATCTCAAAGGAATACTCGAGTATACCGAAGAGCCTATAGTATCTATCGATATAATAGGCAATCCTCACTCAGCAATAGTTGACGGCCTTAGTACTAACGCTATAGGTAATATGGTTAAGGTCTTCGCTTGGTACGACAACGAATGGGGGTTCAGCTGCAGACTAGTAGACTTAATGAAGTACATAGCAGAAAAAGGACTTTAAAAATAGCTACAAAATTAAGTTTCTCAGCTTTTTAAGCTATTTTTTGTATTAAAAACTTAGTTACCACTTGGCTACTCCCTAGTCTTTTCGCCGAGCGTCAGCTTTAATTTTAGCAATCTCATATATGCGGTTTAAGTAGAATAATTTCAAAGGCGCATTATCACAATATTGTTTGAATAATCGGAGATTGTCTAAATATTCCTATTATCAAATTTTTTCAGTGTACCTTTAGGAAGTTCTGCGATATTTTTAGTCTCTCTTCTCTCTTGGCATCGAGTAGATAATTCCTTCTTTACCCCGCTCTTCCACTTTAACCAAACCTCTTTCTGTCACCTTTAAAATCCTCGTGTACACGTAACACTCTAAGCTAGGTACTATAGCTTATTAATTCGATAACGCTTGGAATCTCCATCTCTACAACATCCTCAGATTTTATCCTTTACTCACACAATTAATAATTTGAAAAATTATAAGGGCGATCAATTTCTGGCTCAGCCCTGCACGGGTCTTTCATCTATCAATCCTTTCGAGCCTCATCATCTAAGCATTAAAATATCTCGGAGATTAATATATCTTGGTCGGTTATCGTGGCCGAGATTGCGGATTCAATACTGAGAGAAATAGCAGCGAAAATAGCCGGAGATATAGTGCTTTCTCCCAATCCAGGTAGAGCTATGAAAAGATGGCGTGAGACTTTCCGTATATCTCAGATAGAAATAGCTCAAAAAATGAAAGTTTCATCATCAGTTATAAGCGACTATGAGAGTGGACGTAGGAAATCTCCAGGAGCTAGATTTATTAAAAAATTCGTTAACAGCTTAATAGAAGTGGATTTAGAACGGGGTAGAGAAGTCTTACCGAGCCTTTTACGGATAATCCTCGGCGGAAGTAAGCTATATGAAGCGGTTATCGATATGAGAGAGTTTTTAAAGCCCATATCCATAGGAGACTTCTGTAATAGAATAAAAGCTGAATTAATTGTGAGCGCTGGAGCTGAATCCACTCTCATCTTCGGATACACAGTAGTCGATAGTATAAAGTTAGTCCTCGAAGTTCCATCGTACGAGTACATAAGGCTTTATGGGGCTACTACTCAAAGAGCGGCTATATTCACAAGAGTGACATTTGGGAGAAGCCCTATGGTAGCTATAAAAGCCATGCAAGCTGGCATGGGAGGATTAAGACCCGCGCTCGTAGTTATGCACGGCCCTACACGTACAGATAGGCTAGCTGAAGTTATAGCCAAAAAAGAGGGAATTCCATTAGCTATCTCACGAGCTTCTTCTGTAGAAGAGTTGCTAGAATTGTTGAAAAAGATAAAGTAAGCTATTCTACCTGAATTCTATACATTTTATGTTTCTTGGGTAACCTTATTTCTAAAATGCAACCTCTAAGCCTTGCTTTTGCCTTCTTCGTCTCTACGGGAGCAGGTAGAAGAATCTCCTTTCTATACATATGATAGCTCGTTCTTCCATAAGTCACTAAGTCGCTAAACAATGCCTTTTCGCTCATCTTCGCCTCAATTATTACCTTTTCCTCCGTTGCGACGATCTTCACATCTTCTTTCTTCCTAACATATGGAAGATCTACTCTCACAATCACTTCTTCCGGAGTTTCCTCTACTTCATGTAAAGGCTCTAGACACCTATGTTCAAAGTCGAAAAGAGGTTTGAATAACTCTCTCTCTATCTCCCTTAAGGTTCTCTCTATCTCTTCGTGCATTTTCCTTATCCTATCGAATATCCACTCCTCGCCCAATATATCACCCCCTATGCGTACATAAGCGGAACAGCATATTCGTACTCTTTACTTGAAGCTTTAAGAGAGTTGACAGTTCTCTGCATTAATTCTCTAAGTTTAAGCCTAATTTCTTCTTCCTGTTGCAGGAGAGGATCCACGTTAATAGATACCCCTAACAATTTGCTTAATGCTTCTAAAGCCGCTGCAGCTGCTCCCGGGTCCGGATAGTTCGCGTAGGACTCGACTAAAAGTATTATGGCGGGAAGCTTCTTTTTCATACACTCCTTTAAGATACTAGCATAGACTCCGGCTATAAAACCGTTTTTAAACAGTTCTATTCCGGCGTTTTTCAATTTTTCTTTATCCTCCTCGAGTATAGCCGCTCCATAGACCTTCGGCTTTTTTATATCTATTCTATTGGGAGCGGGTATTCCTCCTATCATAATTAAATTTTTTGCTTCTGTCTTCTCAACAAGCGATACTATCTTTTTAGCTAGCGGAGTGAATTGATTCGGCAATATGGGTATCTCTGATACTAAAACTACTTTATCGCTATCAGCATGAAGTCTTATAGGAGCTTTGGGCTTGGTATCGTGGAATACGAGAATTGGAGGGAATTTAGGGGAATCGAGAAAAGCTACTTCTCTCATGTTGAAAGTTTTAATTAGAAAAGATGAAGAAATAGCCCCAACAAGCCCTATATCTGGCAATCCCACTATTATGGTGCTATTCTTGGGTAAGGGGCTTATTTTCACGAGCTCAATCTCCAAAATCTCACCCAGAATACTTTCTCAAAGCTTCTACTACTGGGAGTGACCCCTTAATCAAGTACTCTACCAGAGCGCCCCCGGCTGTGCTCACATAGCTGAATTTCTCCAGAAAGCCTAATTTCCTCGCCGCCGCTATAGTATGTCCTCCCCCTATGAGAGAAAACGCTTGAGATGATACTATATAGTTAAAGATTCTCTGAGTTCCCAAGCTGAAAGCCTCCTCTTCGAAAATACCCATAGGACCGTTCATAACAACCGTGTTCGCTTCCCTAATTTTAGATGCATATAAATCACAGGTTTTGCTGCCAATATCCTTTATCAAGTATTCAGTTGGAAGAGACTTCACGCTTATCTCTTCTCTGGAGCCAGAGGCATCTACAGCCAAATCCAGAGGTAGTAAAATCTGATCTTCATATTTCTCCAATAGCTTCACAATTTTATCTTTTAAATTTATAAAACCTTTTTTCTCCAGAACTCTAACGTTTTGCGGCCCCAAGTCAACGCCTTGAGAGTACAAGAATAGATTTGCGACTAACCCACCAGTTAAAATATAATCGGCTATCCCCTGGCTTAGCACGGCATAAGATAAATCTGCCGAATCTTCGGCCTTCGCACCTCCAAGTATATAGACGCATGGATGCTCCGGGCTATTCCTCACCTTATATAAGACTCTCAGCTCTTGCTCCATGACACGTCCAGCAACTACTTCCTTAGCTACTGGCATAAAACCGACCATAGATGCATGCGATCTATGAGCCGCGGCAAACGCATCTACGCAGAAGACGTCCATAAACGGGGCCAGTTCTCGAACGAGTTCGCTTTTAGCGTGCTCTTCAGGAGAGAGTTTCTTAGTTTCGCCATCCCACATTCTCACATTTTCGAGTAGTAGCACTTCACCGTTTTTTAAACTTTTAATGGCATTTTTTGCCTTTTCACCAAATATATCGTCTACAAATTTTACCGGATAGTGAAGCATCTCGCTGAGTCTTTCGGCGTGTTCTTTTAAACTTATGAAATCAGGCTCGCCCTTTCTACCCTGATGAGCCAAAAGTACGATTCTGGCTTTTCTCTCTATAAGCTCTTCTATAGTCTTAGAATGTGTTCTAATTCTGGCATCATCCAGCAATTTCTTAGTGTGAGGGTCTACCGGGCTATTAAAGTCGACTCTTACAAAAACGCACTTACCCTCAACATCGACATCGTCGAGAGTTTTTATCTCTAATTCTTCGATCATAAACTCACCAAAATACTAGAGCGGAGGAACTAATATATAGATTATGTAATTTTTTCTCCGTATGTGCGCAGACAGCCGGAGAGCTGGAATTCTACTACATGGAGGCGCTGGGCGATACTCCATCGATGAGCGCCGGAGAAGAATTCTAGAAAACGCGATTAAAGAAGCTGCGATAGCTGGCTTTAGCATTCTCGAGAATGGAGCCGTGGAGGCTGTCGTCGAAAGTGTTAGAGTGATGGAGGATAGCGGAGTATTTAACGCGGGACTGGGATCAGCTCTAACTCTTAATGGTTACGTGGAGATGGACGCCGGGGTAATGAATGGACGGGATTTATCTATTGGAGCTGTAGCGAATCTACGTGGTATAAAAAATCCAATATTAGTAGCTAAGAAAGTTATGGAGGAAACAGATCACATTTTATTAGCCGGAGAAGGGGCATACAAATTCGCGCGTATGATGGGATTTGAGGATTCCACCGATAAACTAATAACAGAAGATAAGAAGAGAAAACATAGAGAACTCGTGGATAAATGGCTTAAAGGGGAAATCTACAAGAGATTCTCTAAGTTAAAGAGATTCTATAATCAAAATGTCGATGAAGCCGTAGGAACAGTGGGCGCAGTTGCGCTCGATTATGAAGGTAATTTAGCGGCTGCCGTTTCGACCGGAGGTATACATATAAAGCTAGAAGGTAGAGTAGGAGACTCTCCTCTTCCGGGTGCAGGATTTTATGCTAATAAATATGCAGCCGCGGTTGCAACGGGAATAGGAGAATATATCGCAAGACTTCTACTGTCTAAATATGCCTGTGATTTAGTGGAGAGAGGCAAAACGGCTAGAGAAGCCGCAGTTGAAGCTATAAAATATATAACATCCGTGTTTGGGAAAAATACTGCTGGTATAATAGTCGTGGATTATAAAGGACGAATCGGGGCGGACTTCAATACCGGGGGTATGTTAAGAGCGTACCTGGGAGAGGGTTTAGCAAAACCACTGATTACAATTTATAGAGAAAATATTTTCTAGTCCGGAATGATGCGTGTTCCAGCACTTCCCTCAATAGCATCTTTAACTTTCTCTAACTTAGCTATCACGGCAGGCTTACCCGTAGATTCGACAAATCTAATACAGGCTAATACTTTAGGACCCATACTACCCGGCGGGAAATATCCCGCTTTAAGATACTTCCGTATTTCACTAACCGTTACATTTCCCAAGAAATATTGTCGTGGAGTACCGTAATAAATTGCCGCGCCCTCGACGTCTGTTAGTATAACTAGCATATCAGCGTTTAGCTCTATGGCGAGTAGAGAACTAGTCAAATCTTTATCAATAACAGCTTCTACACCCACGAGCTTCCCATTCTTACGGATAACTGGTATTCCTCCCCCTCCCGCACATATGACTATGATATTCTTTAGTAGCAGAGCTTTAATCGAATCTATTTCGACGATTCCTTGAGGTGAAGGCGAGGGTACGATTCTTCTCCAACCTTTACCAGCCTGATACACCATAGACCAGTCTTTTTCCCTAATTAAGCGCTTTGCCTCCACCTCGCTGTAGTATGGTCCAATAGGCTTTGTGGGATTCTTAAAAGCGGGATCGTTATGGTCCACCAGTACTCGAGTTAGAAGAGTTACAACGTTCTTCCCTAACCCTGACTCCTTTAAGAAATTGGCGAGCTCCTGTTGGATGAGATAGCCTATCATTCCCTGACTCATTGCACCGCAGACATCAAGCGGCATAGGCGGTACGCGTTTAGAAGCTATCTCTTGTTGAAGATATATGTTTCCTACCTGTGGCCCATTTCCATGAGTAATCACTAAATCATGAATTTTTGCCAATTCCGATATTTGGCTAAGCGCGAATTTCAAATTTCTACGTTGTTCTTCCAAAGTGCCTCTTTCGCCTTTTTTTACAAGCGCATTCCCGCCTAAAGCGATTACAATCAACATTTTAAAGCCCGGAAATTAAATATTTTAAAGTTATATTAATTCTCGTTTACAATGCCACTCGTATATATCGACCACGAAAAAATAAGGGGCAAAAAAGCGTTAACCATAGAATATAGCGGCTTTGAGAAGGGATTTATAGAATCGATACTCGATAAAGAAAATATCAACTATAGGAAGGAAGGCGGAGTTATAATAGTAGAGAATGTTACGAAGAAACAGATCAAGAAAATACTAACTAAATATGGAGTCGACACAAAGAACATATTGGTATCCGGGGAAATTCTCAACTTTGGATTTCTCTTAGAAAGCATATCCTTTAGGAGAAACATAAAACGCGTTTGTCCTCGCTGTGGATCGATAAACGTTAGGAAAGTCAGCTTTTTATCGGGCTGGTTTACCCCCCTACAATTTATATGTGAGGATTGCGGATATGTAGGCGTAGCTTTTCTCGAGGTTGAGGAGTAATGCTTAACGTTAACATAGAAGACTTTGTAAGAAAAATTTCACAAAAATATCTTGCCGAGAGGATCGATCATACGATGTTGAAACCGAATGCTGGCTTAGAACAACTGGAAAGAGTATGTCACGAAGCGTTAAAATATGGTTTCGTGGCATGTGTTGTTCCTCCGTGGTTTGTGGAAAGGGCTAAAAGTATTGTCGAGGATTCCGTTAAAGTGGTAACTGTGGTAG
>JALURF010000127.1 GCA_027017165.1 Thermofilaceae archaeon | reverse complement strand
CAATAGGATGGACATGCCTAATTCATCTCTAAACCTCCTTATCAAGTGTAGTACTTGAGCCTGAATGGTAACGTCGAGATTTGTGGTAGGCTCGTCGGCTATTAGAAGTTGGGGATGGCAGGAAAGGGCTATAGCTAGCATTGCTCTCTGCCTCATACCGCCGCTAAACTGGTGCGGATAATTCTTATACCTCACCTCCGGAGACGGTATTCCCGTCTTACCAAGTATATCTATTACTTTTTTCCATATTTCATCTCCTTTCAAGTTTTGGTGTAGCTTGATGGCCTCATATACCTGATAGCCGACCGTAAATACCGGGTTTAAGGCGGAGGTCGGGTCCTGAAATATCATAGATATCTTCCTCCCCCTAACTTTGTTCATCTCATTTTCCGAAAGTTTGAGCAGATCGACTCCATCCATCATAATGCTTCCCGAAACTATCCTCCCGGGCGGTCTAATCAGCCTAGAAATAGCCAACGCGATGGTCGATTTTCCACAACCGCTCTCCCCTACTAAGCCTAGGATTTCTCCTCTTTTAATTTCCAGATCTACGCCGTCAACGGCTTTAACGACTCCCTCATCCGTGTAGAAGTAGACTCGCAGATCCTTTATCTCTATTAAATTTTCAGACATAGCGTCACCTCACAGTAATGTCCAATGCTTCTCTCAAGCCGTCTCCTAGAAGGTTAAACCCCAGCACCGTGATGAAAATCGCGAGACCGGGGAATGTCCCAACCCACCAAGCATATCTTAAAACTGTATGCCCGACTGAGAGCATCTGTCCCCAAGAAACAGCTCTAGGGTCGCCGAGCCCTAGAAAGCTAAGCCCCGCCTCAGTCAATATAGCCGCTGCCATATCAAAGGTCGCGGCGACTATTATCGGGGGGAGCGCGTTCGGCAATATATGCTTAAATATGATTTTCTTATGGCTTAAGCCTATAGTCCGAGCGGCGTCGATATAAGGCATTTCTCTAATTGAAAGAAATTGGCTCCTAGTTATCCTAGCTATTGTGGGCCAGCTTACAATACCTATAGATAATATTATAATGTTTAAGTCTCTAGTTTGGAAGATGGAGGCTATGACTATTATAAGGAATATGGAGGGTATGGTGAGTATTATATCCGTAAATCTCATTAAAAGCTCGTCCACCCATCCGCCGAAGTACCCTGATACAGCTCCTATAGTAACTCCTAGCGCTACTATCAGCGCTACCGAGGCGAGTCCGACGTAGAGCGAGGTTCTAGCGCCCCAGATAATTCTACTTAAGACGTCCCTACCCATTTCATCTGTTCCGAGCGGGAATTCAGAGCAGGGTGGCGTGTATTCTCGTCCCCAAAACATCTTATTTGGATCGTGTGGCGCTAGGTAAGGGGCTAGAACAGCAACTAAGATTAAACCTATGGTTATTCCTGCTCCTAAAAGGGATAATTTATTTCTCTTGAATTTCCTCCAGGCTAAAGAAGATAACGTAGCTTCTTTCTTTCTCCGCCTTCTCCTAACTTTTCTCTTAGAAACGGTTTTAACGCTCATAAATTCACCTAGTATCTTATTCTCGGATCTATCAGAGCGTATACTATGTCTGTTATGAAATTGAAGATCACCACCATGGTAGAGACTATCATAGTGATCGCCATTATCATAGGATAATCTCTGTTAAATGTGGACCATACGGCCAGTCTTCCCATTCCAGGCCAAGCGAAAACAGTTTCAGTGATAACTGCTCCGCTGAGCATAAAGCCGAGAGATAAGCCTACAACCGTGACTACTGGGAGGAGGGCATTTCTTAAAACATGTTTGTAGATTACGACTCTTTCCTTTAATCCTTTCATCCTAGCGGTTAGTACGTAGTCCATCTGTAGTTCTCCAAGAACGCTAGATCTGACTAATCTAGTTAGGAAAGCTGTTCGCACTAAGCCGAGCGTTAAAGCTGGCAATACTAAATGCCATAGTTCATCCGCCCATTGTTCGAAAATACTGGAGTATACCTTGCCGGGAGTTGCGGCGCCGAATGTTGGAAATATGCCTAGGTATAAGCTGAAGAAGTATATCATCATTATTCCCAGCCAGAAGATCGGCATCGAGACTCCTAGTAGAGCGAAAACTCTCGATACGTGGTCTACGAGAGTATTATTTTTCACGGCCGAGATGACGCCTAGCGGTATTGCAATTGATAACGCTATGACTTCGGAAGCTAGAGTCAGTTTAATAGTGTTCCAGACTCTTACGCCTATAGAGTAGCTTACTGGCTCTCCCGAGATATAGGAATAGCCTAAATCTCCTTTGATAAGCATAAATAGCCACCTGAGGTATTGCTCATAGATAGGCTTGTCTAAGCCGTATTTCTTTTTGAGCATTTCTATCATCCAAGGGGGTGTTCTCGGGTTTAAGCCGAGGTAGAACTGTAGAGGACCTCCAGGAGCCATGTGTATTATTGAAAATGTTATTATTGAAATCGCTAATAAGGTTGGAATGGCGATTATGAGCCTTCGCACTATGTATGTTCTTAAGCTCATCTCGCTCACCTGTTTAATTCTCTAAAATCGATTTACCTCATCCATATAAATTTTATGTGCTTTAAACCTTAGAATATCGAAAAATTTTAATACTCTGTGGGATTTATCTATGGAAAAGTGGGAGTATGAGGAAAAGAGATTTAAATCGGAAAAAATACGCCGCGGCTGTCATATTGGCCAGCCTCGTAGCGTCTATGGTCGTCGGCGTATTCTGCCAAATGGCCGTAGCTCAAGAAGAGAAAAAAGTATTCTTCACTATACACTTAATGGTTCCTAAGGGAAATGTAAACAGAGAGAACGTCGGAATGCTACTAGCCGAGGAGTTGCCTAAAATCGGTATAGGAGTAGAAGTGCACATACTAGATTTCAGCGAGTGGTTGAAAAGAGTCTATAACTGGCCTAAGACTTGGGAGGAAGGAGGTTACGATATGTTCTTAGTACAATTCGGCTACGGCACAGACCCGGACGGCATGAAGATATTCTTCCACAGCGATAGCATATACCCCCACGGCTTAAACATCTTAGGCTATATGAATCCAAAAGTAGATAAGCTTCTCGAAGAAGGGGCAAAGGAGATAGATCCAGAGAAGAGAAAACTCATCTACATGAATGTTTCAAAATATCTTTACGAAGATTTGCCTGTTATACCTTATTGGAGAGTTATAAACACTTTCTTGCTCAGAGCCGACGTTAAAGGCTTTGAG